>JBDLTT010000001.1:0-5218 GCA_039805725.1 Pseudomonadota bacterium
AGGCGAACCCCTTGAGGGCTGAGCCGGCTTATTTAGCCTAGCGGCCGTGTATCAATCCGGTAACGTACGCTGGCATCCGAGATGCCGCCGGATCTGGGTGTCCCCACCGTGGCCAACGGCGTGGCCAGCCCGGGCAGGCCGGTATCCGGGCCGCCGGGCAGCGTAAAGCCGGGGCCGTATTCGTAACCCACCCAGTTCATTTCCCAATACCCAAAGAGTTTCTTACGCAGATTCTGCAGTCGGCCATCGGTGGCGGCGAGGTTTTCTAGCCGTTGCAGGCGCATCACATCGCCTGGATCGACCGGAATCCAGCCATAGCCGGGCGTGTGGAATTCAGCGCGCACCCGTTGATCTTGTGTGACGTTGCCGGTGGCGCCGAGCTTGGAATTCAACCGTGATTCGCCAATCACTTGCCCCCAGACGGCGCGCGCGGGAATGTTGAGTGCGCGACAGAGGTTGACAAAGGCAATGGCCACATCCTCGCCTTTGGGGTTGGGGCAAGTCGTTCGTGGCGGCATGGCCACCGCAAAGGCATTGCAGTTACCGGCGAGTGCCTTGTCGAGTACCCAGTCGTAGATGGCGCGTGCACGCGGCAGCGGTTCGATGACGCGGCCGGTAATATCTTCTGCCAGACCACGCAGCGCGGCGCTGGTACCTTGATAGCTAGTTTCGCGCACATTACGGTCGAGTTCTTCTTCCGATTCGTGAAAGAAGGTGCCGCGTTTAGTGATGTCGAACTGACGGGTGCGGGTCTCTACCCGCAGCGTCAGTGTAACGCTGGGCGTTGACGAGCCGCTTTCGACCACATAGGCATGCAGCTGGCTGGCCGGATCAAAACGGATGCCGGCGTTGCCGCCACCCGACCATTTGACCGAGGTCACCTGTTGCCAGGGCGTATCCATGGGAATGGGAATCCACAGGGTGGCATCACCATCGTGGCTATTCGACGAGACGTCGATGGTCAGTTCATAAGGACGCCAGACTCCTCCGCTCAGCGCCAGTTCCGGCGCCAGTTTGGCCGGCACCTTGATGGGTGTCGGACGACTTGAAGCAGGCGCTCGCAGCCCGCTGCGGCTCGATTTCTTCAGGCCACTGCCATTCTTTTTGGGTGCGGCAAAAGCGGCGCTGGAGGCCAGCAGGCCTCCGAGCAGGAATGTCCGGCGTTTCATGCGGCTTACAGTACCTCGGAGGCAAAATCGGCGAGGCGCGAACGTTCACCGCGTTGCAGGGTAATGTGCCCGGCGTGTGGCCAGCCCTTCATGCGATCAACGACGTACGTCAAACCGGAGCTACCTTCGGTCAGGTAGGGCGTGTCGATCTGGGCGATGTTGCCGAGGCAAACAACCTTCGTGCCGGGACCAGCACGGGTGATCAGGGTCTTCATCTGTTTCGGCGTCAGGTTCTGCGCTTCGTCGATGATCAGGTACTTCTGGATGAAAGTACGACCACGCATGAAGTTCAGACTCTTGACCTTGATGCGTGAACGGATCAAGTCGCGCGTTGCGGCACGACCCCATTCGCCACCGTAGGGGCCGCTGTCGTCTTCATTCTTGTTGAGCACATCGAGGTTGTCCTCAAGCGCGCCCATCCAGGGGGTCATCTTTTCTTCTTCGGTACCGGGCAGGAAGCCGATGTCTTCACCCACCGGTACCGTGACGCGGGTCATGATGATTTCGGCGTAGCGCTTCTGATCCAGTACCTGGGTCAATGCTGCGGCGAGGGTCAGCAGCGTTTTACCGGTACCGGCCTGACCGAGCAGTGACACGAAATCGATTTCCGGATCCATGAGTAAGTTTAGGGCGAAATTCTGTTCGCGGTTGCGGGCGGTAATGCCCCAGACGGCGTTTTTGGGGTGCGTATAGTCGATCAGCGTTTCCAGCACCGCGGTTTTGCCGCTGACCTCACGGACGATGGCTTCGAAGGGTGGGTCGTTCTGGTCGTAGACAAACTCGTTGAGCAGAAAGTCACGACAGAGCGGGCCGGTGATGCGATAGCCGGTGCGTGACTCCTTCTTCCACGACTCCATGCCGGTGCCGTGTGTCTCCCAGAAATTGGCCGGGAGTTCGGTCGAGCCCGCGTAGAGGAGGTCGGTGTCTTCTAATACTTTGTCGTTGAAGTAGTCTTCGGCCTGCAGACCCAGCGCACGTGCTTTGATGCGCATGTTGATGTCTTTAGACACCAGAATGACGGCACGACCCGGGTATTTGAGCTGCAGAAACAGGATGACGCCCAGGATCTGGTTGTCATACTTCGAAGAGGGCAGCGAAGGGGGGAGCGGGGTGTTGATGGCTTCGCTCTGCAGGAACAGACGACCCGTGGCCAAGCCCTTGGAGGGTTCGGTGAGCGGGATGCCGTGGTCGATCTGTTCGCCGGCATGCGAGACCAGATCATCCAGGGTGCGGGTGACCTGGCGGGCATTGCGCGCAATTTCGGACATGCCCTTCTTGTTGTTGTCGAGCTCTTCCAGTGTCATCATGGGCACGTAGACATCGTGCTCTTCGAAACGGAACAGGCTGGTCGGATCGTGCATCAGCACGTTGGTATCCAGAACGAACAGTTTGGTTGCAGCGGACGATTGGGATGCAGATGCGCGGGTCGCAGATTTACGGGTTGCCATCGAGATCTCGCTAGGTCGTTAAAGGAGTACCGCAGGTAAAACCACTGGGATGCCGTTTGGCATCCTGCAACAGGGTCAGATTAGCCCAGAGACTTCACAAAAGCCAGTACTTCGGCGGCATGCCCCGGCACTTTCACGCCACGCCATTCGTGCACCAGTTTGCCTTTGGCATCAATAACAAAGGTGCTGCGTTCAATGCCACGAACCTGTTTGCCATACATGTTTTTCAGCTTCATGACGCCGAAGAGATCGCACACAGTTTCGTCCGGGTCCGAGATCAGGCTGTAGGGGATCGCCTGCTTGGCGATAAAGTTCTCATGCGATTTGAGGCTGTCGCGCGATACGCCGACGATCACGGCATTGGCTTTGGCAAACTCTTTATGTAGGGCGCTGAACTGCTGAGCCTCGGTGGTGCAGCCCGGCGTGTTGTCTTTCGGGTAAAAGTAAAGCACCACCGTCTTGCCCGCGAGGGCAGATAATTTGAATGCGGTACCGGTGGCTTCGGCGCTGAAGCCGGGAACCTTTTTATTGAGTTCTACGGTCATAACAACACTCCTCAGGTTCAGAAAGATGGCTGGTCAACGATGAGTTCGCCCGATCGTCCCGACACTTCGCCCCAGGCGAAGGGATGTACGGGCAAACTCTGAGGGACGAGTGTGACTTGGTAATCACCCATGGTGCCCAGGGTGTGGCCTTGGGCACGCCAACCGGCGAGTAGTCGATCGAAGATCGGGGCGAGCTTCTGGCCCTCGAGTTCGGCGTGTAACGTAAACACATGGTCGCGTGGGCCATGACGATTGGGGTCGGTCAGGCCGAGTAGATGCTCGTGCACATTGTCGACCGTCAGTCCGTCGAGGCCGAGGATCTCGTCCAGGGTGGGTAGCGTGGTCGGTAATTGCATGTGCTTGCAGGGCAAGCCATCGATGCTAATGAAATAGGGAGCGACACCGCGTCCATCGGAGGCGTATTGCATGCCCCAAGTGTCCAGCTGACGTATCGCAGTTTCATTCATTTGCCAGCCGGCAGCGCCGTGTGTCTTGGGCGCATGGCCAAAGATGTCGCCGAAGCGGTCGTAGCTCTGCTGCATGCGTTGCAATGTCCAGGCGGCGTCTCGTGTACGCACCTGATCATGCCATTCGACATGATCCCAGGTATGAATGCCGCACTCGTGGCCGGCGTTGGCAATGGCGCGCATTTCCGCGGCGGCTTTTTTGCCGATATCCGGGCCCGGCAGCAGCACGCCGTACGACAGCGTCTTCAAGCCATAGTGTTCGACGACTGAGGTGCGCGAGACTTTCTTGAGAAAGCCCGGGCGAAACACGCGGCGCAGGGCACGACCGGTATTATCGGGGCCGAGGCTGAACAGAAAGGTGGCACGCGCTTGGTGTCGATCTAGCAGCTGCTGCAACGCAGGCACCCCTTCACGGGTGCCGCGCAGCGTATCGACATCAACCTTGAGCGTGATGCGTGACATGGACGAACCAGGCAACCCGAAGGTTGGCCGTCGTTGTTAACTTAGTCGACCAGCTTACGTGCCTGAGCCACGTCGCCGCGGTAGGCTTCAAAAATCTTGCTGATGGCGTCGGTCATGCTAACGGTCGGCTTCCAGCCCAGATCTTCCATGGTGTTCTTGATCTTGGGTACGCGATTCTGCACGTCCTGGTAGCCCTTGCCGTAATAGGCTCCGGAAGTGGTTTCTACCAGCGTCACGTCTTTAGCAGTCGTTGCGTATTCCGGAATTTTGGCAGCGGTCTCGAGCATCATGGTGGCGAGTTCGCGCACCGAGTAGTTGTTCACCGGGTTACCGATGTTGTAGATCTTGCCGTTGGCGACATCGTCCTTGTTGGCGATGATGCGCACCAGGGCATCGATACCGTCGTCAATGTACGTGAAGGCGCGCTTTTGCGTACCGCCATCGACCAGGCTGATGGGTTCGCCACGCACAATATGGCCCAGGAACTGCGAGACCACGCGCGACGAACCTTCCTTCGGTGTGTGGATGCTGTCCAGCCCCGGGCCGATCCAGTTGAATGGACGGAACAGGGTGTAGCGCAGGCCTTCCTGTTGACCATAACCGGCGATGACGCGATCCATCAACTGCTTGGCGCAGGCATAGATCCAGCGCGGTTTGTTGATCGGGCCGTAGATCAGTTGCGAGTTTTCCGGGTCGAATTCGCTGTCGGTGCACATACCGTAGACCTCCGAGGTCGACGGGAAGACCAGATGCTTGCCGTATTTGACGGCCGAGCGCACGATGGGCAGGTTGGCTTCGAAATCCAGTTCGAACACGCGCAGCGGCTGCTGCACATAGGTGGCCGGCGTGGCGATGGCCACCAGCGGCAGAATGACGTCGCACTTGCGGACGTGATACTCGACCCATTCCTTATTGATGGTGATGTCACCCTCGAAGAAGTGCATGCGCGGATTACCGATCACGTCGGCCAGACGGTCTGCCTGCATATCCATGCCATAGACTTCCCAGTCGGTCGTTTCCAGAATGCGCTTGGACAGATGGTGGCCGATGAAGCCGTTGACGCCGAGGATGAGGACTTTTTTCATAATAGGTTCGGATCGGTCGAGTAGTTTGAAATCAATGGGTTG
>JBDLTT010000002.1:0-3387 GCA_039805725.1 Pseudomonadota bacterium
ATGTTGACACGCTTACCGTTGACCAGAACGCCGTTGTGGCGAACGATCTGACGGGACTCCGTGCGTGACGCGCCGAAACCCATGCGATAGGCAACGGAGTCGAGACGCGATTCCAGCAACTGGAGCAGGTTCTCACCGGTCTGGCCCTTGCGGCGGTCAGCTTCGGCGAAGGTGCGACGGAACTGGCCTTCGAGGACGCCATAGACGCGGCGGATCTTCTGCTTGGCGCGCAGGTGCACACCGTAGTCAGACAGACGGGCACCCGAGCGCTGACCATGTTGACCAGGCGCATAGGCACGGCGCTCGATGGCGCACTTGTCGCTGAAGCATTTCTCAGCCTTGAGGAACAGCTTTTCGCCTTCACGGCGGCACTGACGGCATTTCGGATCGAGATTACGAGCCATGTCAGGTTCTCCTTAAATACGGCGCTTTTTCGGCGGACGGCAGCCGTTGTGCGGCACCGGTGTCACATCCGAAATTGCAGTGATCTTGATACCCAGTGCGTTGAGTGCGCGCACTGCCGATTCACGACCGGGACCGGGGCCCTTGATGCGGACTTCAAGATTCTTGATGCCACATTCCTGAGCCACTTTGCCGGCGGCTTCCGCAGCCACCTGAGCCGCGAACGGGGTCGACTTACGGGAGCCCTTGAAGCCAGCGCCGCCCGAAGTTGCCCACGACAGCGCGTTGCCCTGGCGATCGGTGATGGTAATGATGGTGTTATTGAACGATGCGTGAACGTGCACGATGCCGTCAGCAATGTTCTTTTTAATCTTTTTACGAACTTTGGTCGATGTCTTGGCCATGTCTGATGCCTTTCCTTATGCGACTCGGTTACTTCTTACCAGCGATCGCTGCCTTGCGCGGGCCCTTACGGGTACGAGCATTGGTGCGAGTACGCTGACCACGGCAAGGCAGACCCTTGCGATGGCGGAAGCCACGATAGCAACCCAAATCCATGAGGCGCTTGATGTTCATGGTGACTTCACGACGCAGGTCACCTTCGACGGTGAACTTAGCCACTTCGTCACGCAGACGCTCCATGTCGGCGTCCGTCAGATCTTTGATCTTGGTCGAACGCGTAACACCGGCTGCATCACAGATTTTCTGTGCGCGGGTACGACCGATACCGAAAATTGCAGTCAGTGCGATTTCGGCGTGTTGATGGTTGGGAATGTTTACCCCAGCAATACGAGCCATTGAGTATCCTCAGTCTCTACTGATCTTGAACAATTGCGTCGAAACGCAATTAACCTTGACGCTGCTTATGGCGTGGGTCGGTGCAAATCACACGCACCACACCTTTGCGGCGGATGATCTTGCAGTTCCGGCAAATACGCCGTACCGAAGCCAAAACTTTCATTACCTACTCCTTTATGTCGACGTTCTGCCCAGCCGTGGCTTTCCGTCGGGTTCTTGCGTAGAGAATTAAAAACAAAAACTAAAAACGATTCCTTCGGTCTTACTTGGCGCGGAAGGTGATCCGCGCCTTGGTCAGATCGTAGGGGGTGAGTTGCACGGTGACTTTGTCACCGGGCAGGATACGGATGTAGTGCATGCGCATCTTGCCGGAGATGAAGGCGTGGACTTCATAGCCGTTTTCCAGCTTTACCTTGAAGGTTGCGTTGGGGAGGTTTTCCAGCACCTCACCTTGCATTTCGATCAAGTCTTCCTTTGCCATCTTCTTAGCGACCGCCCAACCCGCCCTTGAAGTTAGCCTTCTTGAGCAGATTTTCGTATTGATGCGACATTGCGAAGGCCTGCACCTGGGACATGAAGTCCATGGTGACGACCACGATAATCAGCAGCGAGGTGCCGCCGAAGTAGAACGGCACGTTCCACTTGAGAATCAGGAATTCCGGCAGCAAGCAGACGACGGTGATATACACGGCGCCGATGAGCGTGAGACGGGTCAGAATCTTTTCGATGTAGCGCGAGGTTTGCTCACCCGGACGGATGCCGGGGATGAACGCGCCGCTCTTCTTCAGGTTGTCCGAGGTTTCACGGGTATTGAACACCAGGGCCGTGTAGAAGAAGCAGAAGAAAATGATCGCTGCGGCATAGAACAGGATGTACAGCGGTTGGCCTGGCGACAGGGCGACCGAGATATCCTTGAGCCACAGCATGTTTTCGCCGGAACCGAACCAGCCCGCCAGGGTAGCCGGGAACAGGATGATCGACGAGGCGAAGATAGGGGGGATGACGCCGGCCATATTGAGCTTAAGCGGCAAGAACGACGATTGGCCGCCGTAGAGCTTGTTACCCACCTGACGTTTGGCGTAGTTGACCAGGATACGACGCTGACCACGCTCGACGTAAACAACGAAAGCCGTCACAAGGATAACGATGGCAACGATGACCAACGCCGTCAGCGGATTCATGGCGCCTGTATTGACCAGTTCCAGGATACCGCCCAGCGAGCTCGGAAGCCCTGCCGCGATACCGGCGAAGATGATGATGGAAATGCCGTTACCCAAACCACGCTCGGTGATCTGCTCGCCGACCCACATCAGGAACATGGTGCCGGTAACGAGGGTGAGTACGGTTTCCATACGGAAAGCCAGACCCGGTTCGAGCACCAGACCCGGTTGCGCTTCCAGTGCGACGGCGATGCCCAGCGCCTGGAAGAAGGCAAGGACAACCGTGCCGTAGCGGGTATATTGCGAAATCTTATGCTGACCGGCCTGCCCCTCTTTTTTGAGGGCTTCCAGCGCCGGGCTGGCGACGGTCATGAGCTGCATGATGATCGATGCCGAGATGTACGGCATGATACCGAGCGCAAAAATAGTAAAGCGCGAGAGGGCGCCACCCGAGAACATGTTGAACATGCCGAGGATACCGTCCTTCTGACGCGAGAACAGATCGGACAGCACCGACGGATCGATGCCGGGCACGGGAATGTGCGCACCGATGCGATACACGATGAGCGCACCCAGGAGGAACAACAAGCGGCGCTTGAGTTCCCCGTGTTTGCCACCCTGCGTGAGTGCGTTTTGTTGCATGTCCGATCAGGTCCTGATTACTCAGCCGAGGCTTCTACCGAACCGCCAGCGGCTTCGATGGCAGCCTTGGCGCCCTTGGTGGCCGTGATGCCCTTCAGAACAACCTTGCGGCTCAGTTCACCCTTGAGGATGACCTTAGCGGCCAGCGCCAGCGTTGAAACAACGCCACACTGCTTGAGCACGGCCAGATCGATCTCGTCGACCGGGATGGCTTGCAGATCGCTCAGACGGATTTCGGCGACGCGGGCACGCGTCAGCGAGACAAAACCACGCTTCGGCAGGCGACGATGCAGCGGCATCTGGCCGCCTTCGAAACCAACCTTGTGGTAGCCGCCGGTACGCGACTTCTGACCTTTGTGGCCACGGCCCGAGGTTTTGCCCAGAC
>JBDLTT010000003.1:0-20960 GCA_039805725.1 Pseudomonadota bacterium
ATGCCTTGACCCGACAGATCGGCCGTACCGTAGATGGTCACGTTGGTTTGTGCGAAGGCAGCGGTCGACAGACCAGCAACTGCCAGGGCAACGATTTTCTTTTGCATTAGAGATTCTCCTCTTAAGATTGATGACCACTCGGCTTGCGCATCGGGGCCAGGAACCTCTCATGGGATGAGTGGTTGATGTGATTCTGGAACACCCGGGAAGGCAAAGCAACAAAAAAACAACAGGTAGAGGTAGGAAGTGTTGTTTTGTTGCAACAATGCAACAGTCTGGTCATTCTACGCCGGGGCGTTAGCGCGTGCCCCTGGCGAGTGGTCGTAAGCGCGTTTAGCGGTTGTCCATTGGTCAAGCGCATCGGCCAACCCCATCCCCTTTGCCAATCTTGCTATCCGCGCCGGGTTCAGCCGCTCAAAATCGAGATCTAACGGCGGCAAGGTCATGTGGCTACGCGGCGTTGATCCCAGGTATATCCAGTCAAGAAATGCTTTTTCGGGCGTGGCGCGTTGGTAAGACAAGGGTTCCAGGCGGTCGTCTAGCGCACCCGCCTGGGTTACCAGGGTGAATGGCATGGCCTGAAAGCTAAACGAGCCGACCTTTGTTTCTACTTTTCCTGTACTTGGCCGGGCAAAGCCAAATGCTTTGCATTCACCCTCTTTTTTTTCAGAGGGCAATGCCACGACACAGGTCACCCATGATGTGAAATTGTTCAGCACGCCGGCATCGCCCAATACTTTTTGTAGACTCACAATCGCGCCACGGCAAATATAGCTCGCTGCTTCATCCGGTTGCACGGGCGGTTCTGCCAGCGCATTGAGGAAAAGCCCGCGCCGCACCGGTTTGATTAAGCCACCCTCGCGCATCTTGGCCAACCATCGTTTCTGCGTGGCCTCCGATAGTTCATTATGAGACAACGCCAACCACTGCTGGAAGTCCACCGGTGTCAACACGCGAGGGCACTCCGGGTCACGCAGTATTCGCAATAGCTGGTCAAGCTTAAGTGCCACGACAGATTTCCTCGATGGCAGCGGCCACATCAGTACACCAGGATGACCAAACTGCTTCGGTCACCTCATCTGCGGTTGTTCGACCAATGAAGGGCAGCAACTCGGTTCGGAACGCGTTGTAATGAATTCCCCCTATCTTTGACCAGACTTGATCAGCGAAGTCCCGTCGCTGCGTATTAGACACCAGCATATCCAAACCCTCTGGCCTGGTGCCGACATCCAGCATACGTTTGATGTCGTACACGTCACGCGGCACATGACGCTCCGGGCTCATGAGGGCTGCGATCTTTGTTGCCAGTAACACGTTGAGCGGATAAACACACATCGGCATCGGCGCCACGCGATAAGAGACCGGCGAGGTGATCGGCAGTACGGTTTTGAACCGATCGGCAAAAGCCTCATGGCGGCCGGATGCTTCTGCTTTAAAGCTGATCACGCCGCCCTCAGGCAGTGACCCGTGTAATTTGATACGCAGCGTTACCGCCGTTTTCTTACTTTCTGTCAGTTGCGCATCGTGCACACCGCAAACGATGCAGGCCTGCTTGAGCCCCTGACGGATGGCGTTGGCGGTTGCCTCCAGCGAGATGCCGGCTGCACGATCGAAATCGACATCTTCGGTCATACGAACCCCATCCAGCTCGGCACGAATCGCCATACCCCCTTTAACGACCAGCCTGCCGTTGGCCACCATCATGACAGCGCGCACGAACGCCAGCTGGAACCGGTCTCGGGCGATTGCCAGCGGTTGAAAGCCAAGCAGTTTGGGGTCAAGCAGTTGCATGTACGTAGTCCGTTAGGATCGGAATTTGATCCTAACGGACTACGTCTTAAACGTCAATCTACTGATTTACCGAGGATTCAAGCAAACAACCGAGCCAGTTCCACACCAGGCTCTGGCGCGCGCATAAAGGCCTCGCCCACCAATAAAGGCTCCGGGGATCCGCGACAATCCAGATCTACTTGCTTTTGTAGCGCCGTGCGCTACAATTCAAACATGATCAAAAGTTTCAAACACAAAGGACTGAAGGCGTTCTTTGAATCCGGCAGCAAAGCGGGTATACGGCCCGACCACGCGCCTCGCTTGGCGCGTCAGCTGCGCCAACTCAACGATGCCGCAAATCCTGCAGACATGAACGTGCCCGGATGGCGGCTTCACAAGTTATCAGACAACCTTTCTGGCCATTGGTCTGTAACTGTTATCGGGAATTGGCGCATGACTTTTATGTTTGAAGCAGGCGATGCCGTTCTGGTTGATTACCAGGACTATCACTAATTAGGAGTAAGAGAATGACCCGAATGTTTAACCCACCCCACCCTGGTGAAACACTGCGCGAAGACGTGTTGCCAGCGCTCGGACTATCCGTTACTCAAGCGGCTTCTGAGCTTGGCGTGAATCGCGTCACGCTGTCACGCATTCTCAACGGGAAGGCTGGCATCAGTGTTGACTTTGCGCTACGCCTTGAAGCGTGGCTTGATGGGCCTAGCGCCGAAAGCTGGCTCAAAGGCCAACTGGCCTACGACTTATGGCAGGCGGAACAAGAAACTCGCCACTCTGAGATTGTGCGCCATACTGCGTTGGCTGCTTAGTTAAACAAACAACCGCGCCAGCTCCACACCGGGCTCTGGGGCGCGCATAAAGGCCTCGCCCACCAGGAAGGTGTGGACGTTGGCATCGCGCAACAGCGTCACATCGGTTGGGGCCAGGATGCCACTCTCAGCCACCACAATCCGGTCGGCCGGGATGCGGTCTTTGAGGCTCAGCGTCGTATTCAGCGAGACCTCAAAGGTCCGTAGGTTGCGGTTATTGATGCCGATGAGCGGGGTTTGAAGGGTCAGCGCCCGGGTGAGCTCTTCGCCGTCGTGCACTTCGACCAGCACGGCGAGCCCGAGGCTCAGGGCATAAGCTTCCAGGTCATGCAGCTGTTCATCGGTCAGGGCGGCGACAATCAGCAGAATGGCATCGGCACCGATAGCACGGGCCTCGGCGATCTGCCAGCGGTCAATCATAAAGTCTTTGCGGATGACGGGCAGATCGCAGGCGGCACGCGCGGCCTGCAGATACGCGTTGGCCCCCTGGAAGTAATCGACGTCGGTCAGCACCGACAGACAAGCAGCACCATGCGCGGCGTAAGACCGGGCAATCGCCGCCGGATCGAAATCCTCACGGATAACGCCCTTGGACGGGCTGGCTTTCTTGATTTCGGCAATGACCGCCGGTTGTTTCGCGGCCAGCTTTGTGCGGATTGCCCCCACGAAGTCACGCGGCGCGGGTTGCTGCCTGGCCAGCGAATCCATCTCAGCGAGCGTGCACTTGGCGTAGCCCGCTTTGACTTCGGTTTCTTTGGTCGCGATGATTTTGGCGAGGATATCGCTTTTCGTACGCATCGTTTTAGACCGCTTGCGTACACGCAACAAATTCGTTGAGCTTGTTGCTTGCGGCGCCCGAAGCAATGGCCAGGCGTGCCTGGGCGATGCCCTCGGCAATGCTGTCGGCGTGCCCGGCGGCGTAAAGCGCCGCACCGGCATTCAGCAGCACAATATCCAGGGACGGGCCGAGCTGGTTGGCCAACACCGCCTTCATGCGGGCAATCGATTCCGCCGGGTTGGCGACACGCAGCGCGCTGATCGGCGCGGGCGCTATGCCGAAGTCTTCGGGCTTGATCTGGTATTCGCGAATCTCACCGTCTTTGAGCTCCCCCACCAGCGTTGGGCCGGCTAAAGACACCTCGTCGAGGCCATCCACCCCATGCACCACCAGCGCCCGGCGGCTCCCGAGGCGCTGCAGAACGCGGACAAGAATACCCACAAGGTCGGGATGGAACACCCCCAATAGCTGCGTACCCGCATTGGCCGGGTTGGTGAGCGGGCCGAGAATATTAAAGAGCGTGCGCACGCCCAGCTCTTTACGCACCGGCGCGGCGTGTTTCATCGCGCTGTGGTGATTGGGGGCAAACATGAAACCGATGCCGGTTTGCGCGATACAACCCGCCACCTGTTCCGGCGAGAGATCGAGTTTGGCGCCCAGCGCTTCGAGTGCATCGGCGCTGCCCGACTGACTGGAGACCGAGCGCCCGCCATGTTTGGCGACCTGGGCGCCAGCTGCTGCCGTCACAAACATCACGGTGGTGGAGATATTAAAGGTGTGCGCGCCATCGCCACCGGTACCCACGATATCGAGCAGATTTTGCGGGTTTGCCACCGGCACTTTGGTGGCGAACTCGCGCATGACTTCGGCCGCGCCGGCAATCTCGCCAATCGTTTCTTTCTTGACACGCAGGCCAATGAGGATGCCGGCGATCAGGACGGGCGAGACTTCACCGCGCATGATCTGACGCATGAGTGAGACCATCTCCTCATGAAAGATCTCGCGGTGTTCAATCACCCGCTGCAGCGCCTCTTTGGGGCTAAAAACGTCCGTACTCATCCGGCAAATTCCTTGAGAAAGTTATCGAGCATCTGATGCCCCTGCTCGGTGAGGATCGATTCGGGGTGAAACTGCACGCCTTCAACGGCTAACGTTTTATGGCGCACGCCCATGATCTCGCCATCGTCGGTCTCGGCGGTAATGTCCAGGCACGCGGGCAGCGTGGCGCGCTCAATCGCCAGGGAGTGGTAGCGCGTGCAGGTAATAGGGTTCGGCAGGCCTTTGAAGACACCGACGTCTTTGTGGAAGACCGGCGATGTCTTGCCGTGCATCAGTTGCCGGGCGTGAACAACCTTGCCGCCGAAGGCTTCACCAATCGCCTGGTGACCAAGGCAAACGCCCAGTAACGGGATCTTGCCGGCATATTCTTTAATTGCGGCGAGCGACACACCCGCCTGCGCCGGTGTACACGGCCCCGGCGAGATGACCAGATACTGCGGCTGCAAGCGACCGATCTCTTCGACGGTAATGTCGTCGTTACGGACGACCTCGACCGCCTGACCTAGCTCACCAAAGTACTGAACGAGGTTGTAGGTAAAGCTATCGTAGTTGTCGATCATTAAAAGCATAACGTCACCAAGCATGCTGCCGATGGGCAGCGGGCATCCATCTTGAGTTTGCCATTCTACTATTGCGACTGTTTACCGCAGGCTTTGAGCATCGGATTTCGAGCCATGAAGTCGGTTAGTAGGCCGGATTCTCGGGTCAACATGTCCAGATCCAGAAAATCTTTCTGTCTTTGCCTTGACATCCTGAATTCTGCCCCTATACTTGGAATTGTTGCGGTGCACAAAAACCTGTTTTGGATCAGCACCACCCCGATTTCGCTTTAAACATCAATGTATCAATCACCTGGAGAACTTTATGAACACCCATCTGAACCTCGACCAAGCCGCTGCTGCCAGCAAGGCCAACATCGAACTGCTGCTGTCGGTTGCTCAAACCGCCCTGTCGACCGCTGAAAGCCTGGCTGCCCTGAACCTGCATACGGTTCGTGAAGCCTTCGCGGACAACGCCCAGAACGCCAAGACCCTGCTCGGCGCCAAGACCCCGCAAGAAGCCGCTGCGCTGCAAGCCCAGCTGGCCCAACCGGCCGTTGAAAAGGCTGTGTCGTACTCGCGTAGCGTTTACGAAATCTCGACCGGTGCTGCCGAAGAGCTGAACAAGCTGTTCCAGTCGAAGTTCGCCGAGCTGAACAAAACAGCTCAGGAATTTGCCAAGAAGAGCGCCCAGTCGGCGCCGTACGGTGCAGACGTGGCCATGGCTGCTGTGAACCAGGCGGTTGCTGCCGCTAACTCGGCCTTCGACAACCTGAACAAGGCTGCCAAGCAAGCGGCTGAATTCACCGAAGCTGGTGTGAACACCGTGACCAACGCTGCCGTTAAGGCCGCTGGCAAGGGTCGCAGCAAGTAAGCATTCACTTGCGCCAACGACAAAGGCCTGCAGTTTGCGCTGCAGGCCTTTGTTATTTGAGCGTTGTAAAACTCAACGCGCTACGTTGACCTTGGGCAGGAGCCCCGATTCGGCGAGCTCTGCCGCACGAATGACCGCACGCGCTTTATTCTGTGTTTCCTGCCATTCGGCATCCGGGTTGGAGTCTGCGACGATGCCCGCACCCGCTTGGACATTGAGCATGCCGTCTTTAATCACGGCGGTGCGGATAGCGATGGCCAGATCCATATCGCCACTGAAGCCCAGATAACCGACCGCACCGGCATACACGCCGCGCTTCACCGGTTCCAGCTCATCGATGATTTCCATGGCGCGCACTTTGGGCGCGCCCGATACCGTGCCTGCAGGGAAGGTGGCTTTGAGCACATCGAGCGCGCTGAGATTCGGTTTGAGGTCGCCCTCCACATTGGACACGATGTGCATCACGTGGGAGTAACGCTCAATCACCATGCGGTCGGTGAGCTTCACGCTGCCGGTTTGGGCAACACGCCCCACATCGTTACGGCCAAGGTCGAGCAACTGCGTGTGCTCAGCACATTCTTTTTCATCGGCCAACAGTTCCGCGGCTAACGCAGCATCGGCTTCCGGTGTGGCGCCACGCGGGCGAGTCCCGGCGATGGGGCGCAGCGTGATCTTGGGGGCTTTGCCTTCGGGTTCGTTTTCAAGACGCACCAGAATTTCTGGCGATGAACCGACGACATGAAAATCGCCCGCATCGACATAGAACATGTAGGGCGATGGATTCAGCGTGCGCAGACTGCGATACAGCGACAGCGGATGCGCGTGAAATGGCTTTTGCATCCGCTGCGACAGCACGACCTGCATGATGTCGCCTTCGGTGATGTATTCCTTGGCCTTCACCACCGCCGCCTTGAACGCCGCTTCGCCGAACAGCGAGACAGGCTCCGCCGGCTTGCCCGTGATCGGCGCAACCTCGGGCGCTACGGCCGGCGCGTGCAGTCGTTGCTGCAGGCTTTCGAGCAATTCGCAGGCGCTGGCAAAGGCATTCGGTTGTGCCGGATCCGCATAATGCACTAGGGTCAGCTGGCCGGAGAGGTTGTCGACAATGGCCAGGGTTTCGACCAGCATCAACAGGATGTCGGGGGTACCGATCGGATCCGGGTGCGGGGATTTGGATTCGGTTTGTGCCAATCGCGGCTCAATGTAGCGCACCGTGTCATAACCGAAGACACCGACCAAGCCACCGCAAAAACGGGGCAGCCCCGGTTGATGGGGTACCTTAAAGCTGGCCTGATAGGCGGCAATATCCGCCAGCGGATCGGCCGATTCACGGGTTTCAACCACTTCGCCGTTATGCAGACGCGTGAGCTGATGCCCATGGATGGTGAGGCGCGTGTTGGCCGGCAGGCCAATAAACGAGTAACGCCCGAAACGTTCGCCGCCCTGCACCGATTCGAAGAGAAAGGTATAGGGGGCGTTGGCCAGCTTGAGATAGAGCGAGAGCGGTGTTTCCAGATCGGCCAATGCCGCCAGCGTGACGGGAATACGGTTATAGCCTTCTGCGGCCAGGCGCTTGAAGGACGCTTCGGCGTCCGGCGCGGTGACACAGATCGGGTGGTGCAGATGCGCGGTATTCATGATGGTTAGTGTAGCTTGGCCGGCAATAGCGTTGCCAATTCGGCCAGGCTACTGACGATGACGTCACATTGGCTCGGGTCGATCGGATAGCCTTCGGCGTAGCCGTAGTTCACGCCCGCAGCCAAGCAATCGGCGGCACGGGCGGCCTGAATGTCGTTGCCAGAGTCACCGACGTGCAGGTTATGTACCAGCGAGACATCCATTTCAAGACACGCGGCGATAATGGGATCGGGCGCAGGCTTCTTGTGGGGGGTCGAATCGCCACCAATCACCGCCTTGAAATAGGGTGCGAGGCCAATGGCCTGCAACAGCGGCAAGGTGAACTTGACTGGTTTATTGGTCACCACGGCCATCGGGTAGCCGGCGGTCTGCAGTGCCGCGAGCCCCTCTTTGACGCCGGCATAGACCTTGGCGTGCTTACCGTTGATATGCGTGTAATGCTTGAGATACGCCGTTAGGCCGGTTTCAAACAATTCGTGATCCGGCTCTTGGCCCGTCGCGTCATCGGTTAAACAACGACGTACCAGCGCGTTCGTACCACGACCGACAAAACGGGCAATCTCGTCGACACTACGATCGGGTCGTTCGAGTTCGGCCAGCATCGCGTTACAGGCCTGATGCAGATCAAGGATGGTATCGACCAGCGTGCCATCCAGATCAATGGTAAGGCTGCGCACCGTGGCAAGAGCTTGAGACATGCTTAGACTTTAGCGAGTTCGGCGCGCATCGCCGCAATGGTGGCAGCGTAATCCGGCGTATTGAAGATCGCCGAACCGGCGACAAAGGTATCGGCGCCAGCGCGGGCAACTTCCGCGATGTTGTCTATTTTGATGCCACCATCGATTTCCAGCTTGATGGATCGACCGGTTCTGGCGGTGTAGGCGTCAATCTTGGCGCGCACCGCTTTGAGCTTATCCAGCGTCGCCGGGATAAACGATTGCCCGCCAAAGCCGGGGTTCACCGACATCAGCAGAACCAGATCCAGGCGATCCATCACCCAGTCGAGCACCTCGATGGGCGTGGCCGGGTTGAGCACCAGGCCGGCTTTGCAGCCGAGGGAACGGATCAGATTCAGCGAACGGTCGGCGTGCGGTGAGGCTTCTGGATGGAAGCTGATCCAGTCGGCGCCCGCTTTGGCAAAGGATTCGATCAGGTTGTCGACCGGCGTGACCATCAGGTGCACATCGATCGGCGCCTGGGTGTGCGGGCGAATGGCTTCGCAGACCAAGGGGCCCACGGTGAGATTGGGCACGTAGTGGTTGTCCATCACGTCAAAATGGATCCAATCAGCCCCTGCCGCAACCACATTGCGCACCTCTTCACCCAGACGGGCAAAGTCGGCAGAGAGCAGGCTAGGGGCGATGGTGTACATGACGAACCTCTTAGCTTCGATAATCGGCGTTGATCTTGACGTAATCGTACGACAGATCGCAGGTCCACACCGTGGCTTGCGCATTGCCGCGCGCCAGATCAATGCGCACGGTGATCTCGGCGTCTTTCATGATGACGGCGCCCTGGTCTTCGGTATAAGCAGCGGCGCGGCCACCCTGCTCTGCGACCAGCGTTTCGCCGCTCTGGCTGGCCAGCCAGACGCGAATGGCATCGACATTGAGATCCGTGATACCGGCATAACCAATGGCGGCGAGAATGCGGCCAAGATTGGGGTCGGAGGCAAAGAAGGCGGTTTTGACCAAGGGGGAGTGGGCGACGGCGTAGCCGACAGCACGACATTCTTCGCGGGACTTACCGCCACTCACAGCAACGGTAATCAATTTGGTGGCACCTTCGCCATCGCGCACGATCGCTTGTGCGAGCTCCTGCGCAATACTCGTGAGCGCGGCGGCAAACTCGGCCCAGCCAGGCTCTTGGCCGGTCGTGAATTGCACGCCCGATTGACCGGTGGCGATGGCCACAAAGGAATCGTTCGTCGACGTATCGCCATCCACGGTAATGGCGTTAAAGGATTCATCTGCCACGCCCTTGAGCGTGTCCGCCAGTAGCTGCGGCGCAACGCCCGCATCGGTGCCGACAAAGCCCAGCATGGTGGCCATATTCGGTTTGATCATGCCAGCACCCTTAGAGATACCGGTGAGCGTGACTTTTTTGCCGTTCATCACCAGCTGGCGCGAGGCCGCCTTGGCGACGGTGTCGGTGGTCATGATGGCGTGCGCGGCAGTGTGCCAATGGTTGGGCGCCAGATCGGCAATGGCCGTCGGCAGACCGGCCACCAGTTTATCGACCGGCAGCGGTTCCAGAATCACCCCCGTAGAAAACGGCAGAACTTGACTGGCATCCACCTTGAGTAATGCCGCTAATTCTTTGCAGGTCGTGTTCGATGCGGCCAGACCTTGCTCGCCGGTACCGGCGTTGGCAATCCCGGTGTTGATGACCAGCGCACGAATATTGGCGTTGGCGTGTTGCGCCAAGTGTGCACGGCATACCTGCACGGGCGCCGCGCAGAAACGATTTTGTGTAAACACACCGGCAACACTCGCGCCTGGCGCAATGACCATGATCGTCAGATCGTTACGATCTTTCTTACGGATGCCGGCAGCGGCAACGCCCAGCGTCATGCCGGCCACCGGATGCAGCGCTTCAGGCGCCGGCGTGGCGTAATTGACCGGCATCAGGCGACCCGCCCGTGGCAGTGCTTAAACTTCTCACCCGAGCCACAGGGGCACGGCGCGTTACGATTCACCAATTCCGGATCGTAGGGATTGCCGTCCTGATCGACAAAGTCACCATGCTGGTAATTGACATTCGAAGTGGCGTTCTCCATCGCCGCTTGCTCAGCCGCAGCCGCAGCGTCAATTTCTTCCTGCGTGGCAATGCGAACTGTCATCAGTGTCCGGGTCACTTCACGGCGAACGGCGTTCAGCAGGTTGTCAAAGAGTTCGAAGGCCTCACGCTTGTATTCCTGCTTCGGATCCTTTTGCGCGTAACCCCGCAGGTGGATCCCCTGACGCAGGTGATCCAGCGCCGATAAGTGCTCGCGCCAGTGGGTGTCGAGGCTGCGCAACATGATGCTCTTTTCGAAACCACTGAACGATTCTTCGCCAACCAGCGCAACCTTGGCAGCATAAACCTCGTCAGCGGCAGCAATCAGACGCTGCAGCAAGGTCTCGTCATCTGGCGCATCGGCACCCTGCGCCATCTCGGCCAGCGGCACACGCAGCTGATATTCGGATTCGAGCAGGTTTTCGAGCGCCGGCAGATCCCACTGCTCGTCGATCGAGCCTTCCGGTACATAGGTGCGGAACAGTTCTTCCAGCAGGCCATGGCGTAACGCCGTCATGGTCTGGCTGATCTCATGCGTTTCCAGCAACTCGTTACGCTGCGTGTAGATCACGCGACGCTGGTCGTTGGCGACGTTGTCGTATTCGAGCAGTTGCTTACGGATATCGAAGTTACGGCCTTCGACTTTACGCTGCGCCGACTCCAGCGAGCGGGTCACGATGGCGTGCTCGATAGCCTCGCCTTCGGGCATCTTGAGGCGATCCATGATCGACTTGATGCGGTCACCGGCGAAGATGCGCAGCAGTGGGTCGTCCAGCGACAGGAAGAAGCGTGAACTACCGGCGTCCCCCTGGCGGCCGGCACGGCCGCGCAGCTGGTTATCGATACGGCGCGATTCGTGACGCTCCGAGCCGATGATGTGCAGACCACCGGCGGCGATCACGGCATCGTGCGTCTTCTGCCATTCGGCGCGCAGCGCGGCGATCTTCTCTTCTTTGGCGGTCGCCGACAGCGAACCGTCGGCACGAATGGCGTCGACCAGCTTACCGATGTTGCCACCCAACACGATGTCGGTACCGCGACCGGCCATGTTGGTAGCAATTGTAATCATGCCCGGCTTACCCGCTTGCGCCACGATCTCGGCTTCGCGCTCATGCTGCTTGGCGTTGAGCACCTGGTGATCCAGCTTTTCGCGATTGAGCAGATCGGAAAGCAACTCGGAGTTTTCAATCGAGGTGGTGCCCACCAGAATCGGCCGGCCGGCGGCGTGCTGGGCGCGGATATCGGCTACGATGGCTTTGTACTTTTCCTGATCGGTACGGTAGATCTGATCCTGCAGATCTTTACGCACGGCCGGGCGGTGTGTCGGAATGACCACGGTTTCCAGCCCGTAGATCTGCTGGAATTCGTAGGCTTCGGTATCGGCGGTCCCCGTCATACCAGCCAGCTTGCCGTACATGCGGAAGTAGTTCTGGAAGGTAATCGAGGCCAGGGTCTGATTCTCGTGCTGGATCGCGACATTCTCTTTGGCTTCGACGGCCTGATGCAGCCCATCGGACCAGCGACGGCCACTCATCAGACGACCGGTGAATTCGTCGACGATGACGACTTCGCCATCCTGAACCACATAGTGCTGATCGCGGTGAAATAGATTGTGCGCACGCAGCGCGGTGGTCAGGTGGTGCATAAGCAGGATGTTGCCGGCTTCATACAGGCTATGACCTTCGGCCAGGAGGCCGGCTTGTACCAGAATCCGTTCAGCGCTTTCGTGACCTTCTTCGGTCAACAGCACCTGGTTGGCCTTTTCATCGACCCAGAAGTCGCCCGGACCGTCTTCTTCCTGACAGCGGGTGAGCATCGGCGCCAGCGCATTCATGCGCACATAGAGTTCGGTGTGATCTTCGGCCTGGCCGGAGATGATCAGCGGCGTACGGGCTTCGTCGATGAGAATAGAATCGACCTCATCGACGATGGCGTAATGCAGTTTGCGTTGCACGCGATCCTGCACATCGTAGACCATGTTGTCGCGCAGATAGTCGAAGCCGAATTCGTTGTTCGTGCCGTAAGTGATATCGCAGGCGTAAGCGGCGCGTTTGTCTTCCGAGGTCATCTGCGACAGGTTGCAGCCGACATCCAGACCCAGCCAGCGGTGTAGTTGCCCCATCCAGTCGGCATCACGGCGGGCGAGGTAGTCGTTCACGGTCACGATATGCACGCCCTGACCGGCCAGCGCATTCAGGTAGGCGGGCAGCGTCGAGACCAGGGTTTTACCTTCACCGGTGCGCATTTCGGCGATCTTGCCGTAATGCAGCACCATGCCGCCGACGAGCTGGACGTCAAAGTGACGCATACCGAGCACACGCTTACTGGCTTCACGAACGACGGCAAAGGCTTCCGGCAGCAAGGCGTCGAGCGTTTCACCGCCGGCGAGGCGGGTGCGAAATTCGGCGGTTTTGGCCTGGAGCGCCTCATCCGAGAGGGCTTCCATCGAGGGTTCCAGCGCATTAATGCGCTCGACCTGCTTGCGATAGGTCTTGAGCAATCGGTCGTTACGGCTTCCGAAGATGGATTTGAGCAGGCCAGAAATCATGTGGGTTTATTCCAGTAAAAAGCCTTGGAATTTTAGCATGTTGGCGCCTCATTAGCCCCTCTTAAAACCCGTAACTCCAGTGCGCCAGGGCGCGGGCAGGCCCGGCTCTCATGGGACGTTCCGTCCAAAATCGAGCCAAACCTGACCCGCACCCTGCCCCGTATCGCTTTTAGTTCGCCAAAAGCAAACACAAGGCATGCCGTGCATCAAAGGTTAGCCCGATTTGCGATGCTTTTTATCGATGAGGGCGCCTTTGATCACGGCATTGCCAGACCATGAAGCCTCAGTTAACCTCCAATCATGTATCGCACAAGCCACCGCGCCACCACCCTCCGCGCCCTATCCGATGTTCTGGAATATGGCGGGAAGGCGCGTAGCCAGGACCAGGAGACGGCCACGCTGGGTGGGCTGGTGCAGCATGCGCACACCCTACAACGATTGCAGGATGCCTTGATGTCGGTCTTGCCGCCCACGATGGCCAAGAGTTGCCGCGTGGCGAATCTGACCGCCGACACGGTGACCGTGCTGTGCAATCACCCCAGCCTGGGTGCGCGCCTACGCCAGACTGGGCCGAGTCTGATCGAGGCCTGGCGCAACGCAGGCTTTGCCTGCAGCGCACTGGAAGTGCGCATTCGCCCGGGGTTGCCGGAAGACAGGGAAGCGCCGACTTTCTACCGTGAGCCTTTGTCCGCTGCCGTGGCGGCATCGCTGAGCGAACTGGAAAACGAGATACGGGATGAAGGCCTGAAGGCCGCCCTGGCGCGCTTACGTCAATCAGCGCGAACGTCTGATTAGATCAATCAGGTGGTTAGTGCGTAGGCCTGCTGCATCCAGCGGGTGATGCCTACCGGGGCTTCGGCCGGCGGCACAAAGGATACGATCTCATACGACTCGGCATCGGCCAGTACGGCACGGGCGAGTTTGTTGTTCAGGTCGTGACCGGATTTGTGCGCGGTAAATTCACCAATGATTGGATGACCGATCAGATACAGATCGCCGATGGCATCCAGCACTTTGTGCTTCACGAACTCATCGGTGTAACGGAGGCCGTCGCTATTGAGGATGCGGTATTCATCCAGCACGACGGCGTTTTCCAGGCCACCGCCCAGGGCGAGGCCATTCTCGCGCAGAAACTCCACTTCCTGCGTGAAGCCGAAGGTACGCGCCCGCGCGATATCGCGGGTATAGCCCTGTTCGGCAAAATCGAAACTCACCTGCTGACCAGTACGATCGATGGCCGGGTGATTAAAGACGATGGAGAAGTTCAGCTTGAAACCATCGTAGGGATCCAGGCGCGCAATCTTGTCGCCTTCCTTGATCTCGACTGGCTTTTTGATGCGCAGGAAGCGCTTGGGCACGTTCTGTTCGACGATGCCCGCCGACTGAATCAGGAAGACAAAAGGTGATGACGAACCATCGAGAATAGGCACCTCGGCCGCATCCAGATCCAGCCACACATTATCGATGCCCAGGCCACAGAGGGCCGACATCAAATGCTCGACCGTGCCGACGCGAACGCCGTCTACATCGAGACAGGAACACATACGCGTGTCGCCGACCAGCAGCGCACTCGCTTTGATATCGACCGGGGTTTCCAGATCGACACGACGGAACACGATGCCCGTATCCGGCGCCGCGGGGCGCAGGGTGAGTGTGACTTTACGACCCGAGTGCAAACCCACGCCGCTGGCGCGAATTACAGACTTGACGGTA
Source organism: Pseudomonadota bacterium (assembly GCA_039805725.1). GTDB lineage: Bacteria > Pseudomonadota > Gammaproteobacteria > Burkholderiales > Rhodocyclaceae > Fluviibacter. Next base: position 14,525 of record JBDLTT010000003.1, read on the forward strand.
CGTTGGCTCAACATTTGGGACATGGTCGATGGATCTGGAGAATTCTTGAGAGGGACGGAGCCCCAGACTGGCTAATTCTAGCACAGACAAGGACTCCTCCCGACGGAGGCACGACGAATAACTGCTTATCCTTCAATCGCTTACCGACTGCCGGGTGCGCCTGCGCAGGGCGCACACCGGCCGGAGGCAGCGGTTACTTCAATTGCTTAGTCAGCCTGCTTACGTAAAAAAGCAGGGATGTCGTAGTGATCCACCCCCTGCGACACGAAGGCTTCCACTTTCAGATTGCTGGCGGCCGGGGCGGCAACCGTGGTCTGACGGGCCGAACGCATGCCCGGCGGCAGATCGTACTGGCTGAAGTCACCAAACGGCGTAGCGTCACCGGTACCCGTCGCACGCAGCGGCTCGATCACGGTCAGCGTCTCACGGGTGGTCTTCACGCCGCGGGCCTTCTGATCTTCCAGACCGGTGGCGACGACGGTGACGCGCATCTGGTCACCCATGCTCTCGTCGAACACAGCGCCGAAGATAATTTCGGCTTCGTCGGAGACATGCGCACCAATGGTGGCCATGACTTCGTTGACTTCACGCATCTTGAGCGACTTCGATGCAGTGATGTTGACCAACACGCCCTTGGCGCCGGCCAGTTCGACACCTTCGAGCAGTGGGCAGGCCACGGCTTGCTCGGCGGCCAGACGGGCGCGATCCATGCCTTCGGCGACGGCCGAACCCATCATGGCGCGCCCCATAGCGCCCATGACCGTACGCACGTCTTCGAAGTCGACGTTGACCAGACCCTTCAGGGTGATGATCTCGGCGATACCGCCCACGGCGTTACGCAGCACATCGTCGGCCGCCTTGAAGCAGGCTTCCATTTCGGCGTCGTCACCCAGCACGTCCATCAGGCGGTCGTTGAGGATCACGATCAGCGAGTCGACGTGTTGCTCCAACTCGGCGATGCCGGCCTCGGCTGCCTTCATGCGCTTACCTTCGAAACCGAAGGGCTTGGTCACCACGGCCACACTCAGGATGCCGAGTTCACGCGCCACTTCTGCCACGATCGGTGCGGCGCCGGTCCCCGTACCACCACCCATACCGGCGGTGATGAACACCATGTGCGCGCCTTGCAGTGCCTGCTTGATCTGCTCGCGTTGCTCTTCAGCAGCCGCACGACCAGCGGCCGGTTTGGCGCCTGCACCCAGACCCGAGCCGCCCAGCTGCATGCGCTGACCGGCCAGGCTGTTGTTCAGTGCCTGCGCATCAGTGTTAGCGGCGATGAACTGCACGCCGTGCACGTTTTCGCGAATCATGTGGTCGATGGCGTTACCACCAGCACCACCCACGCCAATCACTTTGATGATCGTGCCGTGGTCTTCTTTCTCGATAATTTCAAACATAAATGCCTCCGTTAAAAGCGGTACAACTGGTGAAAGGATTATTGCGTTGTTGCGTTGCTTCTACTGCCTTTGCTGCTACTTCGCGACCGCGTACTGCGCATACGCGATCGGAAATTCTTGGATTAAAAATTGCGCTCGAACCAGGCGCGCATGGTGCCGAAAACGTCTTTGACCCCGCCGCCCTGCTTTTCGCGGACCTGCTGGCCGCGCTTGCGCTGGTTGTAGGCTTCGAGGATGAGACCAAAGGCCGTCGCGTAACGCGGTGACTTGATGACATCGACGAGCGGGCCGCTGTACTTGGGCTCGCCCAGGCGCACCGGCATGTGAAAGATTTCTTCGCCGAGTTCGATCATGCCGGGCATCGATGCCGAGCCACCGGTGATGACGATGCCCGACGACAGCACGTTCTCGTAACCCGAGCGACGCAATTCGGCCTGCACGATTTCGAAGAGTTCTTCAACGCGCGGCTGGATCACATCGGCCAGCGCGCGACGCGACAGCTTGCGGCTGGGGCGATCATCTACGCCCGCCACTTCGATGATTTCTTCAGGGTTAGCCAGATCGGCGAGCGCACAGCCCGAACGACGCTTAATGTCTTCCGCGTCACGCGTCGGCGTCCGCAAGGCCATGGCGATATCGTTCGTCACCTGATTGCCGGCGATCGGAATCACCGCCGTATGACGGATCGCACCCTGCGCCCATACAGCTATATCGGTCGTGCCGCCACCGATATCGATCAGGCAGACGCCCAGATCTTTTTCATCTTCCGACAACACGGCGTAGCTGGAGGCCAGCGGCTGCAGGATCAGATCATTGACATCGAGGCCACAACGACGCACGCACTTGACGATGTTTTGTGCTGCTGAAATCGCGCCCGTCACGATATGCACTTTGACTTCCAGACGCATGCCGCTCATGCCGATCGGCTCGCGGATACCGTCCTGACCATCGATGACGAATTCCTGCGTGAGGATGTGCAGGATTTCCTGTTCGGCGGGTATCGGCATGGCACGCGCGGTTTCGATGACGCGATCGATGTCGCCCGGCGTGACTTCCTTATCCTTGATAGCGACCATGCCGTTCGAGTTGAAGCTGCGGATATGACTACCGGCGATCCCCGTGTAGACATCCTTGACCTTGCAGTCCGCCATCAACTCGACTTCCTGAATCACCTTGGAAATCGTCTGCACGGTCTCCTCGATGTTCACCACCACCCCGCGCGATAGGCCGCGCGCTTCCTGCGCACCGACACCCAGCACGTTCAGCCGCCCGTCCTGGGCGATCTCGGCGACCACCGCAACAATCTTGGACGTACCAATGTCGAGGCCGACAATCAGTTCTTTGCTCTCTCTGCTCATGACTTACCTTTACGGTCGGAGGGTGTGGAAGAGGATGACGTTGCACCCACCGGGTAGCGCACGGCCACACCAGCGGGGTAACGTAGGTCAACAACGGTCGGCGGTACGGCACGGTTGCCGACCAGTTGCGGATACAGTTGGACGAAGGTGGCCACCAGTTCGTCGGCACCATTCAGCGTGCGCTCGCGGCCCAGTTCAATACGGGTGCCGTTATCCAGGCGCATGCTCCAGGAGAGACGCGGGCTCAGATCCAGCTGACGGATCGTGCGTCCGGTCGGTTGTAATTGCGTGCTGTAGCGGACATAGCGCGCCATCAGATCGTTTCCGGTATCCAAGGGACCATGCAGCACGGGTAAGGCGCCACTCTCTTTAGGCAACGTGTTGTCGGCCACTTCAAAGGTGTCGCCGTCCCGATTCAGCCAGATCGAAAAGCCGCGTTCGCCTTCATTGCCCCAGCGCGCCACCGGCACCTGTTCATCAATGTCGAGCGCCACACTCCCCAGACCTTGTCGACGCACGTCGGCGCGATAGACCCACGGCTGACGCTCGACACCCTGGCGAATCGCTTTGAGATCGACCGTGAAGAAGTTGCCGCCGATGGCGGGCGCAATACCGGCACGGATGTCTTCCATCTGTACGCGGTCCAGCGGTTTCAGCAGAATCACTTCACGCACCGGAATCAGCGGTAGCCGAATGATCATCAGCACCAGCGTGACCAAGATGAGCAGCAGCCCCAATCCCCAGAGGAGATTGGCCAGCCGGTTCATCAGGTCAGGACGGTTCCACATCATGATCGTTCTGCCTCAGTGACCCTGTTGGCCTGAATCAAGCGCCGCCATGGCGGCGACAGTCAGGACAAGGCGGTCGTAATCGACACCGGCGGCGCGCGCGGCCATCGGCACCAAGGAGTGATCGGTCATGCCGGGCGCCGTATTGGCTTCCAGCACATAGGGCGCGCCCGCGGTATCCAACAGGAAGTCGATACGCCCCCAACCTCGGCAACCCAGCGCTTCGAAGGCTTCAACGGCCAGATCCTGCATACGGTCGATCTGCGCCTGCGGTAAACCGCAGGGCACGTTGTACTGGGTATCGTCGCGGTTGTACTTGGCCTCGTAGTCGTAAAACTCGGTAGCCGGCACAATACGGACCGGCGGCAGCGCCTGCAGACCATTGGGCGTTTGCCAAACCGCGACGGTGAATTCGCCACCAAGTAACGCTGTTTCGGCGATGACAGCGGAATCATGCCGTGCGGCATCCTGCCAGGCCGGCATCAGGTCGGCGGGTGTTTTAACTTTCGTGACGCCAACACTGGAACCTTCGTGCACCGGCTTCACAAACAGCGGTAGGCCGAGGGCGTCGATGACCGCTTGCGCATCACTCGTCGCATCAATCAGTTGATAGGCCGGCGTCGGCAATCCGGCCGCTTGCCAGACCAGCTTGGAGCGCCATTTATCCATGGCCAGCGCCGATGCCAACACACCGCTGCCGGTATAGGGCAGGCCGATCATTTCCAGAAAACCCTGCAGCGTGCCGTTCTCGCCGATGCCGCCGTGCAAGGCGATAAAGGCGCGATCAAATCCTGCATTTTCCAGCGCCGACAGCGGTGTCTCCGCCGGGTCAAAGGCATGCGCGTCAACGCCCTGGCGTTGCAGCGCCGCGAGCACCCGGCTACCGCTATTGAGCGAGACTTCGCGTTCCGCCGACGAGCCGCCGAACAGAACCACGACTTTACCGAGTGCCTTGGGATCAATCGCACGCGTCATGATGAGCATCCTGAGTGAGGTGACCGCGACGCCGCATCGCCCACGATGCGCACTTCGCGAATGAGTTGCACGCCCGTCGCCGCTGCAACGTGCTGCTGCACGGTCGTGATGAGCGTTTCGATATCGGCTGCCGTAGCCGTGCCATCAGAATTCACGATGAAGTTGGCATGAATGGTGCTCACCTCGGCGCCGCCAACACGTAGTCCCTTGAGACCCGTTGTTTCAATCAGGCGTGCCGCAAAATCACCGGGCGGGTTGCGAAATACCGAACCGGCGTTTGGCCAACGCAAGGGCTGGCTGGCGACGCGCTTCTCCAGCAGCGAACGGATCGTGTCGCGCGCAGTGGCTTTGTCCTGCACCGGAAACCGGAACCAGGCAGCCGCGAAGATCTCGTTCTGGACGTGCCCTTCTCGCGCGGCGACATGGCGATAACCGATCTCGAATTCATCCGGCTGACGCGTGTGGCGCTGACCCTGCCGATCAATGGTGCACACCTGCACGACCTGCGGCCAGGTTTCGGCGCCATAGCAACCGGCATTCATGGCCAGCGCGCCGCCGACCGTGCCGGGGATCCCCGCCATAAAAGCGGCATTACAACCGATGTTCGCCGCGAAGCGCGCCACCTTCGGGCTGGCGACGCCAGCTTCGGCGTAAATCACGTCCCCCACAACCGGTAACGAATCGACGCGCAGCCTATTAAGCGCGGCATGGAGGAATATGATCGTGCCGTTGAAACCGCCATCGCGGACGAGCAGGTTACTGCCCAGGCCCACACACAAGACCGGCTCATCCTTGGGCAGTTGCGCCAGCATGGCCGATAGATCGTCAAGATCTGCGGGCGTATACGTCCGACGCGCGACGCCGCCCGCCCGCCACGATACATGACGCGCCATGGCGACATTCTCTGCCCATTGGCCACGCAGCGCGGTCAATGAGGGGGCGAAGTGGCGCGGCTCGTTCATCATCATTGCTCTGCCACCGCGCCGACAGCTTCAAAAAGTTTGGCGGCGGTACCGCCGATCGAGCCCGCCCCCATGGTCAAGAGCACATCGCCGTCTTGCAGGCTATCCAGCAAGGCAGCCGGCAGATCTGTCACCGATTCCACGAACTGCGGTTCGATCTTGCCGGTAACGCGCACGCCGCGAATGAGCGAGCGACCATCGGCGGCGACGACCGGCGCTTCACCGGCGGCATACACCTCAGTCAGCAGCAGGGCATCGACGGTGCCCAGCACCTGCACAAAATCTTCGAAGCAATCCCGCGTGCGCGAGTAACGATGCGGCTGGAAGGCCAAGACCAACCGACGCCCCGGGAAAGCGCCACGCGCCGCGGCAATGGTCGCCGTCATCTCCACCGGGTGATGGCCGTAATCGTCGATCACCGTGACCGTGCCCCCCTTGGGCAAGGGCAGTTCGCCATAGCGCTGGAAGCGACGTCCAACGCCACGGAATTCGCCCAGGGCTTTAACGATGGCGTCATCGGCCACGCCCACTTCGGTGGCCACCGCAATCGCTGCCAGCGCGTTCTGCACATAATGCACGCCCGGTAAATTGAGCGTAATCGGCAAGCGGGAGGTCGTGCCATTTACACGCACCGCGGTGAAGTGCATACGACCGTTATCGGCGCGGACGTTCTCCGCGCGAATATTGGCGTTCTCGTTGAGGCCATAACGCACGATCTGTTTGGTCACCTGCGCCATGATCTCGTTGACGGTCGGGTCATCCGTGCAGAGCACCGCGACGCCGTAGAACGGGAGGCGTTCCAGAAAATCGACAAAAGCCTGTTTCAGCTTGCCGAAGTCATGGCCGTAGGTTTCCATGTGGTCGGCATCGATATTGGTCACGACCGAAATGACCGGCGATAGACGCAGGAAAGAAGCATCCGACTCGTCGGCTTCGGCCACCAGGAAATCGCCCTT
>JBDLTT010000004.1:0-55418 GCA_039805725.1 Pseudomonadota bacterium
GCCGACGAGCGCACGGCAAACGAAGCCTCGGGGCCGCTTTCAGCGATCAGTGCTGCGTAATGCACGGCAATTTCTTTTTCCAGTTGTTCCGGAAAAGGTGTATCGACCACCCACTGACGAATCTCGGCACCGGTCTTCAACAGGGCATCCACATCGTCCACGTTCAGCGACGACAAACGCGCGTTGATCTTGTCAGCCAGACCGTTGTGCGCCAGAAAGGCACGGTAGGCATCTGCCGTTGTGGCAAAGCCACCCGGCACCCGCACACCCGCTGTGGATAGCTGGCTGATCATTTCACCAAGCGATGCGTTCTTACCGCCGACTTCTTCGACGTCAGTCATGCGCAGTTCTTTGAAGTTTTTAACAAAGGCGTTCATAAAGATCCCCGTGGATGAAGGTTAAAAGTAAAAAGCTTAGAAAATGTTGGTCGCGAGCCGACGATCTGCACGCAATTCTGAAACTTCTCGCCGCGCCTGTGCACGCTGTGCCTGATTGAGGGTTTCCCGGAAGAAGCCGGCATGCGTGGCCGCCGCCTCTCGGGCAGCCGCGGCATTCTGCTGGCGGACTGCATCGACCATGGCGGTCCATTGCTCGATCAGCATACGAGTGGCGACCGGGACGCTGATCAGTTCGCCCAGATTAAAGAGAATATCCTTTTGCAGCAGCCCCTGAACCACCGACATCATGTGCGCCGCGAACGCGTTATGCGCTGATTCTGCCAAAGCCTGGTGAAATGCACGATCCGCATCGGCAATGGCATCGGCGCTTAGCGACGCGATGGCCGATGCGGCCGATTTCAGAGATTGATCTAACCGCAGCAGATCGGCCGGAGTAGCGCGTACCGCCGCCCACTCTGCGCACTGACATTCCAGCACGGCACGGAATTCGATCAGATCATCGTTCAGCGCCGGATGGGATTGCAGCATCTGCGCCCAGGGGTCGGCCAATGCCTCATTCAAGGGATTCGCCACAAAGGTGCCACCCCCTTGCCGGCTATAGAGCAATCCCCTGGATACGAGCTTCTGGATGGCCTCACGTAAGGAGGGGCGCGACACACCGAGCCCCAGCGCAAGCTCACGTTCCGCCGGCAAACGATCTCCCGCCTTGAGCGCGCCTTCAAGAATGCGCTGCTCTAGCTGTCGGGCAACCGTATCAGACAAACGATGCGCGATTTTCAGATCCTGAGCCATGTCGAGCAGTCGGGGATTGGTAATACCAATATTAGTTGGTTGATCTATGGCATGTAATTTAGCACAGCAATGTCATTAAACCGCATAAAATATGGGAAATTTTTTCGATCGCTCTTGTTTTTTTGGTATGACCAATTGACCGCACAAAAGCGGTGGCATTGGATACAATGCGAATATGAGCACTAAACGCACTGTATTCTTCGTATCCGACGGTACCGGCATCACGGCCGAATCTCTGGGTCATAGCCTGTTGAGCCAATTCGAGGGGGTGAAGTGGGAGCAACATCGTCTGCCCTTCATTAACAGCCGCGAAAAAGCGCTTGACGCCGTGCAGCGGATCGAGGCGGTGACCGAACGCGACGGATGCTGCCCGATTGTGTTCACGACGCTGGTCGATGATGAAATTTCCACCCTCCTTGAACAGGCGCCTGCGTTGTGTCTGAACTTCTTCAAGACCTTTGTGGCGCCCATCGAAGCCGAGATCAACATCAAATCGACGCATACGGTGGGTCGCACCCATGGCCGAACCGACAGCTCGGACTACAAGAACCGGATTGAAGCGATTAACTACACCCTGGCGCATGACGATGGCATCACCGATCGCGACCTGAGTGGGGCGGATGTGATCCTCGTGGGCGTTTCCCGCTGCGGCAAAACGCCGACTTCGCTTTATCTGGCCATGCAGTTCGGTATCAAGGCGGCAAATTTTCCGTTAATCCCCGAAGACTTTGATCGGGGCACCCTGCCCGGCACCCTGAAGGAACATAAGGCCAAGCTGTTCGGCCTGACGATTCAACCCGAACGTCTGGCGCAGATCCGCGAAGAACGCCGCCCCAACAGCAAATACGCCTCACTGGCCAATTGCCGACAGGAAGTCAGTGATGCAGAGAAGATGATGCGCCGCGAGGGCATTCACTGGCTGGATTCTTCCAGCAAGAGCATCGAGGAAATCTCGACGACGATTCTGCAGGAAGTCCGCCTGGAAGGTCGCCCGTCTTTCTAGACCTTGGACGACCCCATCTGCCGCTGACGCACCTGTTCAAACAGGCAGACGGCGGCGGCGGCATTCACATTGAGCGACTCCATCCTGCCCGGCATCGGAATGGTGAGGCGGTGGTGGGCACACTCAATCAGCGGGCGAGATAATCCCTGCCCTTCATTCCCAAAGAGCCAGGCCACCGGCTTCTGTAAAGACTGCTCGTAGAGGCTGCGGCCGCCTGCCAGAATCGTTGCCGCAACCTCTCCCCGGTAGCTTTTCAGAAAGGCAACCGGATCGGTGTCGGGGTAAACCTGCGCCAACCACTGTGCGCCCTGCGCCGCGCGCAAACAACGCGGTGACCAGACATCGGCGCAGCCGGGCGACAGCACAATCTGCCGAACGCCTGCCGCGACGGCGGTTCGAATCAGACTCCCGACATTACCGGGATCCTGTACGGCCTCAAGCACCAGGGTGTCAGATCCCGAATCCGGCGCCTTGGAGGGCGTGGGTAACGGACTCAGTGCCAACAGGCCAACGGGGGAATCCGCCGGCGCAATCTGATCGAATACCGCATCGGCAATCGTCACCTTTCGCGCATCGCGACACTGCGCCAGCAGCGCCTGTAACGAGTCCGAACGGATGGCACGCGCGGCAATCGCCACAAGGGTGGGCTGGATCCCGGCATCCAGCATGGTGCGTAGCAGATGATCGCCTTCGCAGATCACAAGCCCGGCATCGAGACGCGCCCGTTTATGGTCGGCCAGACGCCGCAGCGCTTTGACCAGGCTATTCTGGCGGGATTCGATGTGTTCGTAGGACATGGTCAGTTGATCCCCGGCAATAAGGATTGCGCAACGGGCCCGAAGCTTCGGCGATGTACGGGTGAAGGCCCGTGCAACTGAAGCGCTTCGAGATGCGCTGCCGTTGGATAGCCCATATGGCGGGCGAACCCATACTGCGGGTACAGGCGATCCAGCTCGAGCAACTGAGCATCACGATAGGTTTTGGCCAGAATGGAAGCAGCGGATATGGCCGGTTCTTTGGCATCGCCCTTGACGATGGCTTCGGCACTGCACGGCAAACCCGCCGGCACCCGGTTGCCATCGATGAGCGCGTGGGCCGGCACGATACGTAGCCCGGCAACCGCACGATGCATCGCCAGAAAAGTGGCCTGCAGGATATTGACCTCGTCGATCTCGGCCGCCGTTGCCTCGCCGATGGCCCACGCCAGGGCATGTTCCCGAATCAGCGGTGCGAGTCGTTCACGTGCGCCAGCACTGAGTTTCTTCGAGTCCGCCAGACCCGCAATCGGTTTCGCCGGATTCAGAATGACGGCTGCGGCAACGACCGAGCCGGCGAGCGGCCCCCGCCCTGCTTCATCAACACCACAGATCAGGTGCACCGACATTGATTACCGGATGCAGGACAACACCGCGTCCGCCGCACGCGATGCCGAATCCTGCCGCAGATTCTGATGAATGCTTCCGAATTCACTCACCATCTCGGCACGACGGGCTGGGGAGCGCCACAGATTGATCAACTCGGACGACAGCTTCTCGGGCGTTGCATCGTCCTGCAGCAATTCCGGAACCAGCAAACGACCAAGCAGAATGTTGGGCAGCCCCACCCAGGGCAGATACCGCATCCGTTTGTAAATCCAGGCCGACGAGGCCGAGAACTTATAGGTCACCACCATCGGGCAACGCACGAGCGCCGCTTCCAGCGTCGCCGTACCGCTACAGACCAGCGCCAGGTCACTCGCCGACAGCGCCTCGCGCGCATGGCCGAAGAGAATTCGGATGCGCAACGCCGGGTCACCATATTGATCGAGCGCGGCCTGAAAGTGCTCTCGGGTTGCCGGTGTTGCCAGCGGTACAAGGAATTGCGCTTCGGGGAGCGCTTTGGCGATCCGATTGGCCGTCTCGATAAAAATTGGCGCGTGATAATCCAGTTCGGAACGGCGGCTACCCGGCATGAGGGTGATCAACGGCCCGCCATCCGGGAGGTTCAACGCAGCGCGTTGCTGCACCCGATCGATTTCCGGATTGATCTCATCGGCCAGCGGATGACCCACAAAGACCGGATCGATGGCCTCGCCCTTGTAACAGGCAGGTTCAAAGGGAAATAGGCACAACAGCTGATTCACGGAGGCTATGATCTTCTTGGCGCGACCCCGACGCCAGGCCCATACCGTGGGGCTGACATAATGAACCGTCGGTATCCCTGCGCGCTTAAACCGCCGTTCAATAGGCAAATTGAAATCCGGCGCATCAATGCCGATGAGCACATCGGGTTTCCATGCCATCAGCTGGGCAATGATGCCACGTCGGATCGCGAGGATCACCGGAAGATGTTTCAAGACTTCGATCGCACCACGAACAGCCAGTTTTTCATGCTCGTAGGCACTCGTCAGACCCGCCGCAATCATTTTGGGACCACCGATGCCAAAGAACTCGGCATCGGGTCGCCGCACGGCGATTGCCTGTATCAGGCTGGCACCCAGCACATCGCCCGAGGCTTCTCCAGCAATGAGCGCAATACGCAGTGGACGATCTCGCAGTGGGCGATCCGTATCAGTCTGAGCGCCTTGCGTCATCGTCAAAATTAACGGATGATCCCGCGCTGTGATGACGCCAGGAACGCATTGAGTACTGCGACCTCGGGATGCGCCTTTTGCAGCTCGTCCAGCTTGACGCGCGCTTCTTCGAGGCTGAGGCCCGACTTATAGATGTTCCGATATGCCTGCTTGATCGCATTGATGGATTCCGGCGTAAAACCACGGCGCTTCAAACCCTCGGCATTGATACCACGCGGTACTGCGGGATAGCCCTGCGTGATGACATAGGGTGGCACATCCTGCACGACAATCGACCCACCGCCAATCATGGCGTGCGCACCGATGCGGACAAACTGGTGATACCCGGTATGGCCGCCCAGGATGGCCCAATCACCCACTTCGCAGTGGCCGGCCAACTGCGCATTGCTCGCCAGAATGGCCTGGTTGCCGATCTGGCAATCGTGCGCAATATGCACATAACCCATGATCCAGTTGTCGGATCCAATGGCAGTGACGCCCTTGTCCTGTGCGGTACCGATATGGAAGCTGACAAACTCGCGAATGGTATTACGGTCACCGATTTCCAGACGTGTGGGTTCGCCACTATATTTCTTGTCCTGGGGGACACCACCGAGGGCGGCATAATGGTGAATCTTGTTATCTCGTCCAATGCGTGTGTGGCCTTCGATCACACAGTGCGATCCGATGCTGGTGCCATCGCCAATACTGACGTGCTCGCCAATGATCGTAAAGGCACCGACCGACACGCCGATACCCAACTGGGCCTTCGGGTGGACAAGTGCACTGGGATGAATGGTGACCATATCAGGCATCACCCATCTTGCGGTGCGCGCACATCAGATCCGCTTCGGCGACCACCTGGCCATCGACCTTGGCCACCGCCTTGTATTTGTAGATGCCGCGTTTGTTGGCCGTCATTTCGGCAAACAGCTCAAGGCGATCGCCCGGCATGACCGGACGCTTGAAGCGGGCGTTGTCGATACCGGCAAACAGATATAGATCATCGGCTGCCTGCTTCGTTTCTTCTTCGCTAGCCGAAGCGAAGGTGAGAATGGCCGCCGCCTGTGCCAGCGCTTCCATGATCAATACACCGGGAAAAACCGGATATTCCGGAAAGTGACCCGGAAAGAACGGTTCGTTGACGGTGACATTCTTGATGGCATGAATCCGCTGACCGAACTCGATGTCCTCGACGCGATCCACCAGCAGAAACGGGTAGCGGTGCGGAAGAATCTTGCGGATCTGATGGACGTTGAGTTTCATGACGGATCTCCGGAGGGTGCTGCAGTCAATGTTTGAATCTGGGCTTCGAGGTGTTGAACTTTCTTGGCCAACGCGTCGAGTTGACGCATATTGGCGGCGATATGCAACCAGTCGGCGTGCGGCATACTGGGGAAGACACCCGTGTACTGACCAGGTTTGCGAATGCTTTTAATAATGGCGCTCCCGCCGGATATCTGGACGTCATCACAGATCTCGATGTGACCCGAAAACATCGCGGCGCCACCGACCAGGCAACGCTTGCCAATGATCGTACTGCCGGCAATACCCGCACAGGCAGCAATCGCCGTATGGTCACCAATACGACAGTTGTGACCGATCATGATCTGATCGTCGATTTTCACACCATCACCGATGACCGTGTCATCGAGGGCGCCGCGGTCGATGCAGGTATTGGCGCCGACCTCGACATCATCACCCATCAGCACGCGACCGATCTGCGGAATCTTGACCCACGCATCGCCATCTTTGGCGTTGCCGAAACCATCGGCACCAATCACGACACCGGCATGCAACACCACGCGATCACCAAGCTGGCAATCGTGATAGATCACTACATTCGGATAGATCAGCGCATCGTCGCCGATAATCACGTCATCGCCGATGACCACACCGGCATGAATCACTGCATTTCTACCGATCTTTGCGGTCGGCGAAATCACCGCCGATGGGTGAATGCGCGGCTCGGGAACCCGCACCGGGTTGAGCAGCTGACTCACCCGGGCAAAGTAGAGATAGGGGTTCTGGGTCAGAATATGCGCACGGGGGTAATGGCCGGCGGCCTCCAGGGGCAGAATCAGCGCCGAGGCTTGTGTCGTTGCCAGAAGTGGCGCGTACTTGCGCTGGGAGAGAAAACTGATCTGGCCAGACCGGGCGTCGGCCAGAGGTGCAATACCGCAGACCGCCACCGAACCATCGCCCACCAGCTCGCCGCCAAGTGCCGTCTGGATTTCTGTGAGCGTCAGGGTCACCACCGGACGGGCCATGATCAGTTCGGCAGCTTTCCGTCATCGGCCAGCGCCTTGATGATCTTGTCGGTAATATCGATGCGCGGATTGAAATAAGCAGCATCCTGGACAATCAGATCATACTTCTCGGCTTCGGCGACCTGTTTAAGCGCCTTGTTGGCACGCTCGAAGACAATGGCATTAACCTCGTTGCTCCGGATCTCGAGATCCTCACGGAATTCGCGCTGCTTGCGCTGGAAGTCACGGGTCAGATCCGCGAGATCACGCTCCTTGTTACGACGCTCGGCTTCAGACATATTGGCGCCATTCTTTTCCAGCGCCTCCTGCTGCGACTTGATCTGCTTGTTCAGTTTCTGTAGATCGGCTTCGCGTTTGGAAAATTCTGCTTCCAGCTTTTTCTTGGCCTTAACGGAGACCGGCGCCTGATCGAACAGGCGCTGGATGTCGACGAAACCGATTTTGACATCGGCCCGGACGGCGCCGGCCATAAAAAGTCCGCTAGCGATCACTACGCCGCACATCCGAATGAGTTGTCGCATGGTTGTCATATTGGTCTCTTTAAAAAGCACTACCCATCGTAAACTGGAAAGGTTGTCGCTGAGCTCCGGGGCCAGCACCCAAAGGATAACCCAGACTGAATTTGAGCGGGCCCACCGGCGACACCCAGGTCATACCCAACCCCACCGAGGTGGCGATCGAATTATTCGTTGGGTTACATGCTAGACCGGGGTAACAGCCCGGCGTTGCCGAACCGACAGCGCCGACGTAACCCACGTCGTAAAAGATATTCCAGCGCATGGTCTCGGCCAGACCGGGTAACGCGCCCTGAACTTCAAAGTTACCGGTCGCCAGCTGGTTGCCCCCGATATAGGACGTGCCCCCACCGGCATTGGTGGCCTGAGGACCCACGGTACCCGGTTTATACCCCCGCACCGAGCCGATACCCCCCGCATAGAAGTTCTTGTAGAACGGATAGGCCTTGTCCCCCATACCCTGCCCATAACCCAGGTTGGCGTTCCCCATCAGCAGCAAGGTCTTCTTCTGGTTCAGGGGGAGATAGTGTTGCTGCTGATAAGACAACTTGTAATACGCGATGCTCCCCGGCGGACTGGCCACTTCGGCACCCACACCGAAACGATTGCCCTCGGTCGGCATGATGTTCGAATTCAATGAATTCAGACGCCAACCCACGCTGGAAATCAGCGAGGTGTTGGTCGAGCCATACTGCTGGGTGAAGTTGTAGATGTTGTAGGGGACATTCGGGTAGCTATAGGTTGCGTTTGGCGTTACGCTGGTATCTGTCACGGTCACCGTGCTTGCACCGCTCAGATTGATGTTCGTCGAGTCCATCGTGAATCCGAGGTTCATGCTACTCGTTTCACTGAGTGGATACGCAAAGCGGATCCCGCCACCGCCGGATAACGTTTTATAGGTCGACAGCCAGTCGAGCGTGGCCGAGTTAAAGGTCCGATAGTAAAGGTCGTAGCCGATACTCACGTTATTCACGGTCCAGTACGGATCGGTATACGACAGGTTGTAGAGCGTGTTCACCTTACTGGTGTTGACCGCCAATGTGACGTTCTTACCGCTACCAAAGAGGTTGTTCTGGCTGATTGAACCAGACAACGTGAGCTTTTCATAGCTCGAGAAACCCGCACCGATCTGGAAGCTACCCGTCGACTTTTCTTCGACATTGACATTCACATCGACCTGATCGTTCGTCCCTGCGGCCGGTGGTGTCTGGATATCGACCTGCTTGTAATAGTCGGTACGCATCAACCGCTCGCGCGATAGTTTGATCTTGTCGGCATCGTACCAGGCACCTTCGATCTGACGCATGTCCTGACGCACCACCTCATCACGCGACTTGGTGTTGCCGGTGACGTTGACTTTGCGCACGTAGACCCGACGACCCGGGTCTACAAACAAGGTAAAGCCCACCAGGCGCTTCTCGCGATTGATATCCGGTGCGGCATTCACGTTGGCAAATGCGTAGCCTTCCTTGCCCAGCCGCTCGTTAATTGCTTTAACCGTCTGATTCACCTTATCGCGCGAAAACACCTGCCCCGGCGCAATCATGATGAGCTTGCGAATTTCGCTCTCGGGAACGATGAATTCGCCAAGCACCTTGACGCTGCTGATCACATAGCGATTGCCCTCACTCTGGGTGATGGTGAGATAGATATTTTCCTTGTTCGGGCTCATCGAAACCTGGGTGCTGTCGATGGCGTAATCCAGATAACCGCGATCCTGATAGAAAGAGCGGAGTTTTTCCAAATCGGCGGTCAGCTTCTGACGCGAATACTGGTCGGACTTGGTGTACCAGGACATCCACGTCGGCGTGGACAGCTCAAAAAGATCCTCAAGCTCGCTTTCCGGGTAAGCCTTGGCACCGATAATGTTGATCTCGCGGATCTTCGCGGTATCGCCTTCGACAATATTGAAGTTGATGCCGACGCGGTTGCGTTCCAGTGGTGTGACCGTCGTGGTGATCTGAACCGCGTACTTGCCGCGGGAGAGATATTGCCGCTTCAACTCCTGCTCGGCACGCTCAAGCACCGAGCGGTCAAAAATACGCGAGTCGGCCAGACCCACTTCCCGCAAAGCCTTGAGCACGACATCTTTTTCGAATTCTTTCATGCCCTCGAAAGTAATCGACGCGATCGCCGGTCGCTCCACCACACTGACGATAAGCACGTTCCCTTCGGCCTCGATCCGGACATCCTTGAAGAAACCGGTGGCGTAAAGGGTGCGGATGGACTCGGAGACTTTTTCATTGTCGACCGTTTCGCCGACCTTGATGGGTAAATACGTAAATACGGTGCCGGGCTCGGTGCGCTGCAAGCCCTCGACCCGGATGTCGCGCACGACAAAGGGTCGGAACACCGCGGTCTCATGCTGCTGTGCGACAGCAGGTGCCGCCGACGCGACCATCAGCGCCGCCCAAAGCAAACCGGGCAGCAGCCGACGCTGGAAGGCACTAAGTCCAATGCGGGGCGTGTGCTTCCGAGACATCCGTCTACCAGTTGAAAAGTCGCTGTAAGTCATTGAAAAGCGCGATAAACATCAGAAAACCGAGTAAAACCACGCCAAAACGCTGAAAAAACGCCTGACGCTCTGCAGACACAGGTTTTCCCGTCAGAATCTCGATCAAATAATACATCAAGTGTCCCCCATCCAGGAGCGGCAGGGGCAACAGATTGATCACCGCCAGGGAGAGACTGACGATCGCCAGAAAGCGTAAAAAGGCCTCGGGACCAATGCGGGCGGTCTGGCCGGCAGCGGTGGCAATGGTCACCGGGCCCGAGAGATTCTCGAGCGAGGCTTTACCCGTCAGCATCTGCCCCAGCATGACCAGCGTAAACCGGCTCTTCTCGTAGGTTTCGACACCGGCGGCGCTGAGCGCCTCGAAGGGGCCGAGATCCTGCCGGACACGATAGGCATCGAGGGCAGCGGCGTCCTGGACCGGACCAAGACCAGCCTTGCCAATTCGCTCGATACGACCGTCTTGCGATGCCTGCCCGCTCCGCCTGGCCGGCTCTTCAACCGCGCGTGGCGTCAGTGTCAGGTTGCGGACCTGGCCGTTGCGGGAAATCTGCACCGCCATGGGCTGATCCGGGTTGGCACGGATGGCGTTGACCACTTCCGACCAGTGCGCTACCGGCGTGCCATTAATGCGCTCAATACGGTCGCCCGCCTCAAAGCCACTGGCCAGCGCGGCGCTATCCGGTTGAACCACTCCGATCACCGGCTGGAAATCGGGCGTCGCCAGACGTAGGCCGAGCGCAGGCAATAGATCGGGGCCGAGGCGCTCGTCACCGGGAAGCGCGACCAGAAGTCCCCGCTCCGGTGTGCCATCCACACGATGACCTGACCGCGTGGGTGCAACCGCAATACTGATTTCGCGCGCCTGACCAAAGGCCTGCAGCAGATGCCACTGAAATGCCGCCCACGTTGCGACCGGTTCCCCGTCTACCCGGACCACCAGATCTCCGGACTTCACGCCGGCTATGGCAGCGGGCGTATCGGCGGGTGGTTCGGCCAGAATCGGGCGCCATTCAACAACGCCGTTCAAAAACACGATCCAGTACAACAGAATGGCCAGCAGAAAATTGGCGATCGGCCCCGCGGCAACCATGGCGATGCGTTTACCGACCGATTGCGTATCAAAAGCGACGGCACGATCGGCATGGCTCATGCCCGATTCATCCCGGGTGTCGAGTGGTTTGACATAGCCGCCGAGCGGCCAGAGGCACAACGCCCATTCGGTGCCCGAACGATCCTGGCGTGACCACAACACTTTGCCAAAACCGAAGGCGAAGCGCAGCACACGCACACCACACCAGCGCATCACCAGGTAGTGGCCCAGCTCGTGCACCGTCACGAGCAGGCCAATGGCGACGATGAAAGCGAGTAACGAGGTCAGGAAATTCATGCTGACAAGGCCACCAGCGATTCGGCATGAGCCCGCGCGACCATATCCGCCTCGAGCACATCTTCCAGATTGTGAATCGCACCATGGTCAATGGCGCCGAGGGTGGCCTCGATAATCTCCGGAATCTGCATAAATCCGATGCGATTTGCCAGGAATGCTGCTACGGCAACCTCGTTGGCCGCATTCAGCACCGCCGGCGCACGCCCCCCCTGCGCCAGGGCGTCGAATGCCAATCGCAAACAGGGGAAAGCGTCGAGATCCGGCGCCATGAAATCAAAACGGCCACACGCCACCAGATCAAGCCATTCAACACCGGACACGATGCGTTCGGGCCAGGCCAGTGCATGCGCGATCGGGGTCCGCATATCCGGCGCACCCAATTCGGCGATCACCGACCCGTCTGCATACTGGACCAGCGAATGGATCGTACTCTGCGGATGCACAACCACTTTGATCTGATCGGGACCGATACCAAAAAGATGGTGTGCTTCGATCACTTCCAGACCCTTGTTCATCAGGGTGGCGGAATCGACCGAAATCTTGGGGCCCATCGACCATTTGGGATGACTGACCGCTTGCGCCGGCGTGACAGCCGCCAGCCGCTTCCGGTCAAACCCGCGGAAAGGACCACCGGATGCCGTCAGCGTGATATGCGCAACACCGTGGCGCCCGGGATTCCGTTGATAATCGGCGGGTAATGACTGGAAGATTGCATTATGCTCACTATCAATGGGCAGCAGCACTGCGCCCGATTCTCGCACGGCGTTCATAAAGAGATCGCCCGCCATGACCAGCGCTTCCTTGTTCGCTAACAGCAGCCTTTTACCGGCTTTGGCGGCCGCCATCGCCGAAGGCAACCCCGCCGCCCCAACAATCGCCGCCATGACCGTATCCACTTCCGGCAGCCGAACCACATCGACGATGGCATCACACCCTGACAGAACCTCTGTAGGGACATCGATTTCTTCTAAACGATGACGCAGCGATTCGGCGGCAGCGGGATCGACCACCACGGCAATATCCGGACGGAACTGCACAATCTGTTGTTCGAGAACATCGATCCGGCTATGGGCTGCCAGTGCAAACACACGATAACGATCGGGGTGACGCGCAATCACGTCGAGCGTGTTCTGACCGATCGATCCGGTAGCGCCGAGAACAGCGATGGACTGCATACAGGTGTCAGTGACCCGTGGCGACAATGATCAGCAACAAGGCAACCGGCAGCACGGAAAGCTGGCTATCGATGCGATCGAGGATGCCACCATGACCCGGCAGCAGGTTCGAACTATCCTTGATGCCTGCCTGACGTTTCATCAGCGACTCGAACAGATCACCGGTGATCGACAATGCCAACAAGAGCAGCAATACAGGGATCGATAGCAACGAGAAGATACCGCCAACGTGATTAAGCACCAACGCATAGATCAGCATACAGACTGCGGCGCCCGCGACACCCTCCCAGGTTTTACCGGGGCTGATCGATGGGGCGAGTTTGCGCTTACCGAACTGACGCCCGGAAAAATACGCACCGATATCGGCGATCCAGGGCACGGCCATCACCGCGAGCAACAACCAGGGCTCCGGTGGCACCGGCTTCAAAGACACGAGTGCGGTCCAGGCCGGTACGAGCAATACCAGACCCGTGATGACATGCAGCGCCGGGTGATTCAAACGCCATTGGCGCATCAACCAGAACGGCACCAGCAATAGCCAGAATGCCGCGCCGATCAGCAGGGAAAGCCCTGTCAACCAGGCCATCCAGCCGATGGGTGCAAACAGCATGATGCCAGCCAACGCGAGACCCAGCATTACGGAAACCAGCATACGGGGCGCACGCGTCAGGTACGGCGTTGCAGTCAACCCCAGCCACTCCCAGAAGCCTAGCGCGGCAACAACGCAACAGAACAACACCCAGGACAACGGTGGCAGCACGAAGAGCATCAACGCAACGAGCGCGAATAATAGAACGGCGGTTTTAATACGCGTTGCGAGCATGGCCTAACTCCTGGATGAATCGGATGTGACTGCGGACGCCATTCTCGCCGCGCGCTGCGCAGCTTCGATCTGATCGCCGGTCTGACCGAAGCGGCGTTGACGCTTCTGGAAAGAACGAATCGCTTCAATAAACGCGGTCTGGTCAAAATCAGGCCACAGTGTGGGCGTGAAATAGAGTTCGGAATACGCCAACTGCCAAAGCAGAAAATTGGAAATCCGTTCTTCGCCACCGGTGCGGATGAACAGATCCGGTTCCGGCACGCCCGCAAAAGAGAGATAAGGTTCCAGATCCTGCTCCTGGTACTCACCGGCCCGCTCGGGATGCGCTTCAACCAGGCGGTTGACCGCCTGGGCAATATCCCAACGGCCACCGTAGTTAGCGCACACATGCAGGATGAGCCGTTGATTGTTCGCAGTTTGCGCTTCCGCAGCATTAATCAACGCCTGCAATTCGGGGGCGAAACGACTGTGATCGCCGACGATACGCAGACGGATGCCATGCTCGTTTAGCTTACCGACTTCCTGCTCCAACGCTTTCATGAAGAGCTGCATCAGCAGCGTAACCTCTTCAACGGGGCGACGCCAGTTTTCCGAACTGAACGCAAAAAGCGTGAGGTGTTCCACGCCGAGCTCCAGACACTGACGCACGGTACTGCGTACGGTTTCAACCCCCTGGCGGTGGCCGGCAACACGCGGCAACAATCGACGCTTGGCCCAACGGCCATTGCCATCCATGATGATGGCGATATGGCGCGGGCAAACCCCGTCATGGACAGCAGTCTCAGCTTTGAACTGAGCCTGTTTACGGAACCAACGGGAAATTTTCATAGGAGCGTTACGCCCTTGCCCTAACGCAGATCAGATCTGCATCAGTTCCTTCTCTTTATCGGCCAGCTGCTTATCGACTTCGGCCACGAACTTGTCGGTCAGCTTCTGGATTTCATCCTGGGCACGACGCTCGTCATCCTCGGAGATTTCCTTGTTCTTGAGCGACTCTTTGAGCGCATTGTTGGCGTCGCGACGCAGATTGCGGATCGCAACCTTGCCATTTTCGCCTTCGGCCTTAACGACCTTGATCAGCTCTTTACGGCGCTCTTCGGTCAACGGCGGCATCGGTACGCGAATCAGTTCGCCCTGTGCCGCCGGATTCAAACCCAGATCCGATTCGCGAATCGCCTTCTCGATCTTGGCGGCCATCGGCTTTTCCCACGGCTGGACGCCAATCGTACGCGCGTCGACCAGGGTCACGTTGGCTACCTGATTGATCGGCACCATCGAGCCGTAGTACTCGACCATTACGTGATCGAGAATACCCGTGTGCGCGCGACCCGTACGGATCTTGCCCAGTTCGGTTTTCAGGCTTTCCAGGGATTTGAGCATTTTCTGCTCGGTAGTCTTTTTCAGTTCGCTCATAACAGGTGTCCTGAGATTCTTTTAGATCAGCAATACACGAGAGTGCCTTCGGCACCCCCCATCACAACACGCTCCAACGCACCGGGTTCAAAAATCGAGAACACGTTGATCGGCAGCTTCTGGTCACGACACAAGGCAAACGCCGTCGCATCCATGACCTTGAGATCCTTCTGGATCGCTTCGTCGAAAGAGATGGAAGCGTACTTGGTTGCCGTCGGATCCTTCTTCGGGTCAGCGGTGTAGATACCATCGACCTTGGTGGCTTTGAGAACGATCTCGGCGCCGATTTCTGCACCACGAAGCGCCGCTGCCGTATCAGTGGTAAAAAACGGGTTACCGGTACCTGCGGCAAAAATCACGATGCGACCCTGCTCCAGATAACGGATCGCCTTACCACGAACATAGGGTTCGACAACCTGCTGGATATCCAGGGCCGATTGCACACGTACGGGCAGCTCGGCCAGACGCATCGCATCCTGCAGCGCCAGACTGTTCATCACGGTGGCCAGCATCCCCATGTAGTCGGCTTGCGCACGATCCATCCCGGAAGCCGATGCCGCGACACCACGGAAAATATTGCCGCCGCCGATGACCACGCCCATCTGAACCCCCAGATCGGCCACTTTCTTGATTTCGGCAACGATGCCGTTGATGGTCTGACGATTGATGCCGTAGGCGTCATCGCCCATCAAGGCTTCGCCGGAGAGCTTGAGCAGTATGCGTTTGTATTTGGGTGTTGCCATGAAAGACCCCTTATAACGAGAAAATTGCGTCAAGAATCCGGAATTGCGGAACTGCAAACCGGGTCACGCAACGCGCGACCCGGGCACAACGATTACTTCTTGGCAGCCGCCGCCTGTTGCGCAGCGACTTCGGCGGCGAAGTCATCGACTTTCTTCTCGATGCCTTCACCGACAATAAACAGGGTGAAGCCCTTGATCTGGGCATTCTTCTGCTTGAGCAGTTGCTCGATCGTCTGCTTCCCATCTTCGGCCTTCACGAAAACCTGCCCCATCAGGGTGACTTCCTTCAGGAACTTCTGGACGGTGCCTTCCACCATCTTGGCAACGATGTCGGCCGGTTTGCCCGATTCGGCAGCCTTTTCTGCCGCAATGCGACGCTCGGTTTCGATCAGTGCGGCGTCAACACCCGACGCGTCGAGCGACTTCGGCTTGTTAGCGGCGATATGCATGGCCAGATCCTTGGCCAGTGCTTCGTCGCCACCGTCGACGTCGACCAGCACACCAATCTTGCTACCACCGTGTACGTACGAAGCCACCTTGCCGGCACCTTCGATGCGCACGAAGCGGCGGATCGACATGTTTTCACCGATCTTGCCGACCAATGCGGCACGCACGGCTTCAACGGTCGAATCATTCAGCGGCAATGCCGACAGCGCGGCCACATCGGCCGGGTTCTTGGTAGCGGCCAACTCGGCCACTTGACGGGCAAAGGCCAGAAAATCATCGTTCTTGGCCACGAAATCGGTTTCGCAGTTCACTTCGACCATCGAAGCCAGCTTGCCATCCGCCGACAGGTAGATACCGACAATCCCTTCAGCGGCAATGCGCGCAGCCGCCTTCGAAGCCTTGCCACCCAGCTTAACGCGCAGAATCTCTTCGGCCTTGGCCATATCGCCCTGGGCTTCGCTCAGCGCCTTTTTGCACTCCATCATCGGTGCATCGGTCTTCTCACGAAGTTCCTTGACCATCCCTGCGGTAATTTCAGCCATGCTTTTCTCCTAACTCAGATCATTTGACGCTGCCTGCCGAAAATCCCCCGGCAAACAGGTTGTTTATTGCAAATCGGCCGCCCGAAGGCGGCCGACCGTGCCGGAGCGGAATCCCCACCTGAGCGGGGGTCCGGCCTGTGCGATTACTCGGCCGAGGTCTCTTCTTCGACTTCGACGAATTCGTCTTCGCCGCCAGCGGCGTCAACGATTTCCTGGATGGACTGGCTACGACCTTCCAGCACGGCATCAGCGATGCCACGGGCATAGAGACGGATCGCACGCGACGAATCGTCATTCCCCGGGATGATGTAGTCCACGCCTTCCGGGCTGTGGTTGGTATCGACCACGCCGATCACCGGGATACCCAGCTTATTGGCTTCGGTCACGGCAATCTTGTGATAGCCGACGTCGATCAGGAAGATGGCATCCGGCAGCGTGTTCATATTCTTGATACCGCCGATGGACTTCTGCAGCTTTTCCAGTTCGCGCTTGAAGTTCAGTGCTTCTTTCTTGGTCAGGCGCTCGCATGAGCCGTCTTCAACCGATAGCTCCATGTCCTTCAGACGCTTGATCGATTGCTTCAGTGTCTTGTAGTTGGTCAGCATGCCGCCCAGCCAGCGCTGGTCGACATACGGCATACCGGCGCGGGTTGCCTCTTCGGCAACGATTTCACGCGCCTGGCGCTTGGTGCTGACAAACAGCACCGTTCCCTTGTTGGCGGCGAGTTTCTTCACGAAAGCAATCGCTTCGTTGTACTTACCGACCGTCTTTTCCAGGTTGACGATGTGAATCTTGTTACGTGCCCCGAAAATGTAGGGGGCCATACGGGGGTTCCAGAAGCGGGTCTGGTGTCCGAAGTGGACGCCGGCTTCCAGCATTTGACGCATTGTCGACATAACGACTCCTTGCAGGGTTAGACCGCCACGACGCCGACTGCGATTTTTCCGGAGAAAAACACCCTGAATTCGGTGCCGTGTGAGGATTTGCTCCGGAACGTAACGCCCCGAAACACGACTTTTAACAGTTAGTTCTCACTAACCGCCAGTTTTCAATTAAGAAAACTTTGAGATTGTAGCAGCTAAACCCGCAGTGCAGCAAGCCATTTCACCCCATCAGCACGGGTTTCGACTGGCCGCGGCGGCCAGTCTCGGTTATCCTGTCGCCTCGGCCTACTGGCACAAAAAAACCACTAAAAAATGCGAAAACAATGAGCGTCACCCTAAAAAACCCCGAACAGATCGAGAAAATGCGTGTCGCTTGCCGATTGGCATCCGAAGTCATTGATTACATTACGCCTTTCGTCAAACCCGGCGTCACGACCGGTGAGCTCGACCGCCTCTGCCATGACTACATGGTCAACGACCAGGGGACGATCCCGGCACCGCTCAACTACCAGCCACCAGGCTACGCGCCCTACCCCAAATCGATCTGCGCCTCGGTCAATCACCAGGTCTGCCATGGCATTCCCGGCGACAAACAACTCAAAAAGGGGGATATCGTCAATCTGGATATCACGGTGATCAAGGATGGCTGGTATGGCGACACGAGCCGGATGTTTACCATTGGCGAGGTGTCGACCCTGGCCCAGCGTCTCTGTGACGTCACCTTCGAGTGCCTCTGGAAAGGTATTGATGCAGTCCGACCCGGCGCAACACTCGGCGATATCGGCCATGCCATCCAGACGCACGCCCAGAAACACGGCTACTCCGTGGTTCGGGAATTCTGTGGCCATGGCATCGGCCAGCACTTCCACGAAGATCCCCAGGTGCTCCATTACGGTAAACCGGGCACCGGGCTCAAGCTCGAAGAGGGCATGATCTTCACCATTGAACCGATGATCAATGCCGGCAAGGCGGACATCAAAGAACTGGCCGACGGCTGGACAATTGTGACCAAAGACCATTCGCTCTCTGCGCAGTGGGAGCACACCATCGTCGTCACCCGCAGCGGCGTCGAAGTACTCACCATCTCTGACCACTGCCCCGCCCGCCCTAACTTTGAATAAGCCGATGAACGGCACTACACCCGCACTGGCAAAATTGCGGCAAACGCTTGCCCAGACGCAGCAGGAACTCGCGGCAAGCTATCTGGCAAATCCGAACTGCCGCACTTACTTGCACGCGCGCAGCGCCCTGGTGGATCAGACGCTTTCGTCGTTGTGGTCAGAGGCCGGCATGCCCGGCAGGTCGGCACTGATTGCGGTGGGTGGCTATGGACGTGGCGAGCTCTACCCGTATTCAGACATCGATGTCCTCATCGCCCTGGATGACACGCCGACACCAGAACTTGAAACGACGATCGAACAGTTGATCGGCCAGTTCTGGGATCTCGGTCTTGCTATCGGACACAGCGTGCGCACCATCGACGAATGCATCAGCGCAGCCGACGCCGATGTCACCGTGCAGACGGCATTGTTCGAGTCGCGTTTGGTTTGTGGTAACGGGGCGCTTCAGTCACGGCTCGAGAAAGCCATCGACCAGGCCATGACGGGCGAAGCGTTCATCGCAGCGAAACTGGCCGAGCAGGAAGAACGACACCTTCGCCACGCATTTACCGCATTCAGTCTGGAGCCGAACGTCAAAGAGAGCCCGGGCGGCCTGCGCGACCTGCAAAGCATTGCCTGGATCGCGCGCGCCGGCGGCTTTGCCAAGGACACCAAGGTCTGGTCGTCGCTGCAGAAGAACAACCTGATGCAGGGCGACGAGCGGGTCGCCATCGAGCGTGCGGAAGAGTTCCTTGCCAACGTTCGTATCCACTTACATTTACTGACTGGCCGGGCCGAAGATCGACTGGTCTTCGACCTACAAGGCCAGATGGCGCATCAGTTCGGCTTTGTCGATGACTCGAACAAACGCGCCAGCGAACAGTTCATGCAGCGCTACTACCGGATCGCCAAGCGGGTCACACAGATCAATACACTAGTCCTGAAGTCGATCAGTGAAAAACTCGCGCCGGCCAGCAAGCAACGCATCCGCCCCATCAACGAACGTTTCCAGAAAGTCGGCCACAAACTCGACATCATTGATCCGCAGATTTACCAGAAGCAGCCCTCTGCGATTCTGGAAACCTTTCTGCTGATGGAGAAACAGGGCGGCGTTCAGGAAATGACCGCGCGCACACTGCGCGCCCTGTATGCCGCGCGTCGGCTCGTCAATCGCGATTTTCGGCAACAGAAAGAAAACAAGCAGCGCTTTATACAGATCCTGCGTCAGAAGAACGGTGTGCTGCATGCACTCCGACTCATGAACCAGTTTAGTATCCTTGGCCGCTACATCCCTGCGTTTGGCAAAATCGTCGGCCAGATGCAGCACGATCTGTTTCACGTCTTCACGGTCGACCAGCACATCCTTCAGGTCGTGCGCAACATCCGCCGCTTCCAACGCGAGGACTTCGCCCATGAAAACCCCTATTGCCATCGCCTGATCGTCGAATTCGAGCGGCCCTGGCTCCTGGTTCTCGCGGCCCTATTCCACGACATCGCCAAAGGACGCGGCGGCGATCACTCCGAACTAGGCACGGTCGACGCGGAAGCCTTTTGTACGGCCCATGCGATGAACGCCAGAGATACAGCGCTGGTCGTCTGGCTGGTACGGGAACATCTAACCATGTCCTCGGTTGCCCAGAAAGAAGATATTTCAGATCCGACCACGGTCGCCGCCTTCTGTAAGAAAGTGGGCGATATCCGGCATCTGACGGCGCTTTATCTGCTCACGGTTGCTGATATTCGTGGCACGAGCCCGAAGGTCTGGAATTCGTGGAAAGCGCGTCTCTTGGAGGGCCTCTATCGCAGCGCCCTTGCCCGTTTCGAGCAGGCTTCCGGCGAATCACCGGAGGATGTGGGCGATATGGTCGTGCAGCGCAAGCGTGAGGCACTAGCGCATCTGCGCTTCTTTGCGCTGGGTAACTCGGTACAGAATCAATTCTGGAATCAACTCGACGACGTCTATTTTCTGCGTCATACCGACGAAGAGATCGCCTGGCACACCCGGTGTCTTTACTACCGGGTTCACGACAACAAACCCATTGTTCGTGCCCGACCCAATCCCGAGGGAGAAGGCATTCAGGCGCTGGTTTACGCACCGGATCAGCCGGATCTTTTCGTCAAGCTTTGCGCCTATTTCAGCTCGATCGGCTATTCGATCATGGACGCCAAGGTTCACACGACCCGTCATGGCTATGCACTCGACAGTTTCAATCTCCTCGACGCCTCTAACCGCGATATGGATCGTGAAACCTGCGCCATCATCGAGCATGATCTTCTCGAGGTTCTGGCCGGCAACCTGAAGCCTGTTCCACCAAGCTCGGGCCGGGTGTCTCGTCAGGTACGCTCTTTCCCGATCACACCGGATATCTTGATTGAAACCGACGAGAGTGGCGAACAATATGTGGTATCCATCCGCGCCGCGGACCGGACTGGACTGCTGTATGCCATCGCAGAAACATTCGCCCGCCATGGCGCTGCACTGCATACCGCCCGGATTTCCACCCTGGGCGAGCGGGCCGAAGATACCTTCCTGATTTCCGGGCGCAGTCTCAGTCAGAGCCGGGATCGCGTGCTGCTTGAGAACGATCTGCTCGAACAACTCACGATTAACCCATGAACGGTTAAAACCTGACGGGTACAGCTTACTCGGGCAGCTTGCAGCCCACCAGGGCTTCAATCATCAGCCGCACCTTACACATCGACTCTTCCAGGACCGGGCCAAGCGCACTGAATTCGATCCCTGCCGAACTTTCGGCGATACCGGCTGCATAGTTGGCCACCACATTCAACTGCGCATAGGGAATACCGAGCTCACGGGCGAGCACCGCTTCCGGCATCGCCGTCATACCGACAATGTCAGCACCATTACTGGCCAAACGCCGGATCTCTGCCGCCGTTTCCAGACGCGGGCCTTGCGTACACGCGTAGACACCCCCTTCTTTGATGTTAAAGCCCAGAAGATCAGCAACCCCGGATAAACGCTCACGCAGCATCTGATCGAACGGGTGCGTGAAATCGACGTGCATTTCCACACCGGGATGCGTTCCGAAGAAGGTGTTTGCCCTACCCCAGGTGTAATCAATCAGCTGATCAGGGATCACCAGATCGCCCGGGCCCAACGAGGGATGGATGGATCCTACCGAACCAACCGCAATAATGCCGCTAACGTTTAATTCCTTCAACGCCCAGATATTCGCCCGATAATTAATGTCACCCGGCATGATCGTATGGCCATAGCCATGTCTGGCAAGGAAAACCATGGGATGTCCGCAAATCGTGCCCAGCGTCATCGGGCACGATGGTTCTCCGTAAGGGGTTCGCACGAAGCGGCGATGTGCACCCTCCAGGATGGTCAGATGGTTGAGTCCGCTACCACCGATGATAGCCAGATACTGCGGTTTCTTGGATGCATTCATAGCCATGGACTCAAAAGTGAATTAGGCATGATTATGCCTGCGTTTCAGGGTCGCCTCACCGACCACGGGCACGACGCCCTGGAGTGTGCCGCCCGCCGATTTTGGCAGGGCTGAATCACTGATCTTGCGGTAGTGCACATCCGTTTCGGCCAGCGTGAACGGCGCATCCAGAATCACCGCCGTCGTGATCAGCCGGGTCATCGTCTGTCGCCCTGTATCTTTCATTTTCCAGGGAAACGCTGTCCGATCCGCAAGATGGATCGTACGGGCGGTCTCAAGAAGGCCGGCCAGACGAACCGTGGCCTGTTGCAACACCAGCCGGTGCTGCATAACGGCATAGGCCGCTGGCACATCCCTGGGCAAGGCATCCGCTGGCGCACCCGCCAGCCAGCAGACAACCGCCTCGGGCGCAAACTCCCGCAGATCATTCAGCAAACGTTCGTCATAGTATTGAATATCGGCCAACCCATACGTGGCATCGACTGTGCGCTTGCGCGCGGCTTCAAGGCAATCCATCCGGTTATCCAGAGCAAAAACGGTTTTGCCGGCTAGTACCAGTGATGCGGTCGAATGACCGAAGCCGCAGCCGATTTCTAGCACACGTGTACCTTGAACACGCCCGGCTAACCAGTCATAAATGCCGGCGCGTTCCAACGCCGTTGCTTCGTTCTGCCAACGGGTTAGCGTTGTGGCCAGCGGTTCATCCAGCGCACTAAGCGTCGCTGCTACCTGTCCACGGCTAAATTCACCGGCGCTAATGGACATCGCCTGTTCCGTCTGCGACAAAAATCCCGTCCGCGTTTCGCCACAAGCCATCGGCATCCAACCCGAAACCATAGACATAACGATCCGGCACCGGCAGCGCCGGAAAGGCCGGCACACAGGGTTGGCGAAGGTCTTTCATTTTGTGCACGAGAACGCCGATGGCGACCTCTGCTGCGCCCTCCGAGATCAATGCATTGCTGATTTCGTGCAGCGTCACACCCTCGTCCAGAATATCGTCCAACAGCAGGATCGTTCGACCGGCCACAGACTGCCGCGGGTGAACCAGCCATTGCAGCTCGCCGCCCGCGCGTGCGCCATCGTAACGGGTCGCATGAACATAATCGAGCTCAAGCCTGAAATTCAGTCTAGGCAGCAGTTGACCGACATAGACCAGCGCACCCGTCATCACCGCCAGCACAAGCACCTGATCGTTGGCGTAACGGGCATTCATCAACGCCGCCTGTTGATCCATCAAGGTATCAATCGCCGACCGATCATACAAGACCGCCGCGTTGTCCGGATCATGGGTGAAATCAGACATCACGCACGATCAACTGCGTTTTATTTGAGGCTGTTGAGATACTGGCTAAACTCGGCACCCACTTCCGGATGCCGTTGACCCAGCGCAACGGTCGCCTTGAGATAACCGATTTTGGAACCACAGTCATAGCGCACGCCATCATAGCGATAAGCCAGCACCTGCTCTTCGGCAAGCAGACTGGCAATGCCATCAGTCAACTGGATCTCACCCCCCGCACCCGGCTGAATATTTTCGAGATGGTGAAAGATCCGACCCGACAGGATATAGCGACCGACCACGGCCAGGGTCGATGGTGCCGTTGCGGGATCCGGTTTTTCAACAATAGCGTTTACCTGCTCCAGACGATCCGACACCGATTTGGCGTCGACGATCCCGTAACTCTTGGTGTCGGCACGCGGAACCTCCTGCACGCCCAGCACCGAGCAACGATAGTAATCGTAGCAATCCACCATCTGTTTCATAACTGGGGTCGACCCATCCAGCAGGTCGTCGGCCAGCAGCACCGCAAAAGGTTCATCGCCGATCACCGGCTTGGCACACAGCACGGCGTGACCCAGCCCCAGCGGTTCCGCCTGACGGATGTAAATGCAGTTTACGTGCTTGGGCAGAATGTTCTGCACGATATCGAGTAGCGCCTGTTTGTTCTTCTGCGCAAGCTCGCTTTCAAGTTCGTAGGCCTTGTCAAAGTGGTCTTCGATCGCGCGCTTGCTCCGACCCGTCACAAACACCATTTCGGTAATGCCCGCCGCGACCGCCTCTTCGACCGCGTACTGGATCAGGGGTTTGTCGACCACCGTCAGCATTTCTTTCGGGCTTGCTTTGGTGGCGGGCAAAAATCGTGTGCCCAGACCTGCGACCGGGAAAACCGCCTTACGAACCTTTTTCATTGAACACTCCGTACCTTGCTGCATGGTGAATATCAGGATTGTAACCGCTGCAGGAATGCAGCCTCGTCGAGAATCTCGATGCCGAGGCTCTGCGCCTTTGCCAACTTGGTGCCGGCCGCCTCGCCCGCCACCACAAAACTGGTCTTTGCCGAAACCGAGCCGGCCACCTTGCCGCCCGCCGCTTCGACCATGGCCTTGGCGTCATCACGCGTCAACGTCGGCAAGGTACCGGTTAGCACGACGGTTTTGCCAGTCAGCAGCCCAGGGGTTGCGGCTACAGCGATGTCCTCCCAATGCACGCCGGCATTACGCAATCGTTGGATCACTTCCAGGTTATGAGGCTCGGCAAAAAAGGCCACGATGGAATCGGCGACCACAGGACCCACATCCGGCACCTGCATCAATCGATCCAGATCCGCCGACATCAAGGATTCCATCGAACCGAAATGACGGGCCAGATCCTTGGCGGTCTGCTCACCGACATTGCGTATTCCCAGCGCATAGATCAACCGTTCCAGTCGTGCCGCAGAGCTTTGGCGAATCGCCGCCACCAGATTTTCAGCCGATTTTTCGGCAAACCGGTCCAGTGCCACCAACTGCGGCACGGTCAACGCGTAGAGGTCGGCCGGGGAATACACCAGTCCGGCTTCGACCAGCTGATCCACCACTTTTTCGCCTAGGCCTTCGATATCCATCGCCCGACGGGATGCATAGTGCTTCAGTGCTTGTTTGCGTTGCGCCGGACACACCAGACCACCGGTACAACGCGCGACCGCTTCGCCGGGGGGGAGTTCGACATGCGAGCCGCATTCAGGACAGACCTCCGGACAACGCATCACGGCATGGCGCGGTTGGCCGTCAGCGTCCAACGGGCGACGATCCGGCAATGCCGACACGACCTCGGGAATGACATCGCCCGCCCGGCGAACGATGACGGTATCGCCTACACGAATGTCTTTGCGCGCAATCTCGATGAAGTTATGCAAGGTCGCATTGGTGACCGTCACCCCGCCAACGAAGACCGGCTCCAATCTGGCGACGGGCGTCACGGCGCCCGTTCGGCCAATTTGTACATCGATCCCCAAGACTTTGGACAACGCTTCTTCGGCCGGAAACTTGTGGGCAATCACAAACCGCGGCGCCCGCGATACAAAGCCAAGACGCGCCTGTTGATCCAACCGGTTCACCTTGTACACCACACCATCGATGTCGTATGCAAGACCGGAACGTTTCTGCCCCATTTGGTCGTAGTAGGCCAATAGGCCGGGTGCGCCAGAGACAACGGCGCGCGTTTCCGCCACCCGGAAACCCAGTGTTGCCAACCAGGACAAAATATCCGCCTGTGTTTTGGGCACTGCGGCATCGGTTAACGACCCCGATGCCAAATCGGCAATGCCATAAGCAAAAAAGGTCAGCGGTCGGCTGGCAGTAATAGCAGAATCCAGCTGGCGCAGACTGCCTGCGGCGGCGTTTCGCGGGTTAGCGAAACGCTTCTCTCCGGCGGCTTCTTGCGCCGCATTCAATCGGGCAAAATCTTCCCGCCGGATGAGCACCTCGCCGCGCACCTCAAATCGACCGGTGGGTGCGGGCGCGTTCAGGTGCAAAGGAATGCTGCGGATGGTACGCAGGTTCAAGGTGACGTCTTCACCGGTGGTGCCATCCCCACGGGTCGCGCCCTGCACGAAGCGGCGATCCTGATAAATGAGTGAAATCGCCAGGCCGTCGAACTTGGGTTCACAAGCGTAATCGATCGGCGGATCGGCAACCGACAACCCGAGACCGTCGCGACAGCGTTGATCAAACGCCTCGACCTCTTCTGGCGCAAAAGCATTATTGATCGACAACATGGGCACGCGGTGCACCACCTGGTCAAACGATGAAAGCGGCGGCGCCCCCACGCGTTGCGTCGGCGAATCGTCCGTCACCAACGCCGGATGAGCTGCTTCAAGCGCTTCTAGTTCGCGGTAAAGGCGATCATATTCGGCATCGGGAACTTCGGGTGCATCGCAGACGTAATAGGCATGCGCATAGCGCTCTAGCAATTGGCGCAAATACTGGATCACTGCTGCCGGATCGTCACCATTTGGCATTGGGCCATCGGCTGACGCCGGTGTCTGCGGCGGCGCGTCGAAATTAAACGCGTCCTGCACGGCAATCCGTCAGGAAAAAAGTCGTCGTGCGAGCGGAGAGCCCGGCTCGATACCCTGAGCCTGCAGCATGGCCGCCAGGCGAACGACCTGGTTCGACAGTAGCAGCATCCCCTCGTCACCAAGCAGACGACCCTCATCATCGACAATCTCGGCATCGAGTGCAGTCGCCAACGAACGCGCTTGTTCGAACATTTCGGCGACGACCAGATCCGGTCGCATCACGTGCGGAACGTCCATAATCAGGGAGACCAATCCTTGCCCGTCATCGGCCATAACCTGGAAATCGATATCGCCATAGACATTCAACCGGGCAAGTGCCGGATAGGATCCTGACAAGCCAATCGCATTCAGCTTCGCCGGGAATTTCGGCACCATGGCACCTTTGTCGCGCGCCCGCAGGTTGAGGCTAATCAATGCGTCAACACGGGCACAAAAAACATCCAGGCTACTGGCACGCTCGAGGATGGTTGACTCCGACTCGACCGACAAGCCGGCTGACAACATCTGTGCCAGACTTTCCACGGCCAGCACCCAGGCGTGCAAGGCATCGGGCGAGACCGGCCCACGCCGAGAAGCGAGCTGTAAGCGACAGCGAACGTTACTCACCAGCGCATCGGCAGGCAATTTGTCGGCCAGGTGCCAGGCATCGCCGGAATAACATTCGATGCGCTCGAAACGGTTCGCGCCCAGCTGTTCAATGGTGTCACGAATCGAGCCGGCTGACCGCGGCTCATAGAAACGCAGTGTAGCAATCGCATCGACCCAGGCTTCGACATCACTGAGTGTCGGCAATGGTTCCGATATCCCCTGCTCGTCTTTAACATCATTCAAACCAGGCTCGACCCTGTTCGATGGTTCTCCCACCATCCCTGCCAGAGCGGGTTCGTCCTGCGCCCATTGCGGCTCCTGACGCCCTTCGTCCGCCAGCCCGACCACGGTCTCCTCTGCGACCGGGGCAGCAGATTCCAAGCCGTGTGTTTTACGATACTTACGCTCCAGCCAGCGGTTGTAGATCACCACCACCAGAATGGCGATCAGGCCAAGTCCCACCAGGCTCAATTGCAGTTCGTTCATGATGACGCCACCGTCTTTTCACGCATTTGCAAGGCTTCTTCCATATCGACTTCCACGATTCGGGAAACACCAAATTCCTGCATCGTCACACCAACCAGCTGATTGCCCATTTCCATGGCGATCTTGTTGTGACTGATGAACAGGAATTGGGTCTTGTCGGACATTCGCTTCACCATGTCGCAGAAGCGAACCGTGTTGGCATCATCCAGCGGCGCATCGACTTCATCCAGCAGGCAGAATGGCGCCGGATTCAGCTGGAACAGTGAGAACACGAGTGCGATCGCCGTCAGCGTCTTTTCACCGCCGGATAGCAGATGGATGGTCGAGTTCTTCTTACCCGGCGGTTGCGCCATCACCTGCACACCGGCATCGAGAATCTCGTCGCCGGTCATAATCAAGCGCGCCTCACCGCCACCAAAAAGCGTCGGGAATAGGGAACCAAAGTGCTGATTCACCAAATCAAACGTTTCCTGCAGCAAGGCACGCGTTTCTTTGTCGATGCGGCGGATAGCGTTTTCCAGGGTCTCCATGGCACGCACCAGATCGTCGGACTGGGCATCGAGAAATGTCTTACGCTCCTGCGCCGAGTTCAACTCCACCAGCGCCGCCAGGTTAACCGGGCCCATGGCTTCGATCTCGCGCTGCAGCCGGGTAATGGCGCTCTGCAGCGGCGCGGGCTTGAGGTCACCCACGTTCTGCAGCAACGATTCAATCTGCTCGGCCGTGCAGCCGGCTTCGGTGAGCAGGCCTTCAAACTGCGCTGCGGCAAGTTCGGCGGCCTGCAGCTTCAGCTGATGATCATTGATACGCGCCCGCACCGGTTCCAGCTGTTGCTCCATACGCAGACGGTTCTCTTCCTGTGCACGTAATGCGCCCGCATGGCTCTCGGCCGTATCGCGGATTGCGGCCAGCGCCTGCTCACGTTCACCGCGCAACATCAGTGCCGCTTCGAGTTTCTCGCGCAATTCATCGCCATCGGCACCCTCGAGCTCTGCCCTGGCCTGCGTCATGCCATCGTCGATACGTCGACACTCATCCACCGACAAACGACTCTGGGTATGCAGATCGTCCAGGCGAGTCTGGCACTCTCGGCACGAGAACTCGGCTTCTTGTACTTCACGCTCGACCTTGACCAGCGCATCACGTGCGTCACGCAAGGCGCGGCTGGCAGTTTCACGCACCGAGAGTCGTTCGGTCAGCGATGTCTGTGCAACAGCGACCGATCCTTCTAGGTTCTGCAATAGCGCCGACATCTCGTCGAGCCGCGCCACTTCCCCGGCACGTTCGTTACTGAGTTCTTCCTGCGCAGCCTTCAGTGTTTTGTGGCGCTCTTCATAATGCCGGATCGTCTGCACCAGTCGTTCGTGTTCCATCGTACGGCTCGACAGTTCACTCTGTGCCGTTTGCGACTGCTGCCGCAAGGCTTCGAGGGTCTGACGCGCCAAACGCAATCTTTCACGCGCTGCCTCGACCTCATGCGTCGCCGATTCGGCCGGCGCGCTCAGTTCGGTGACACGCGCCTCTGTGCTTTCCAGCTCCTGCTGACGTTCGAGCAGGCCATGATCCGCCGCATCCGGGGCAAAGAACGTCACGCTGTATCGATCCAGCAAATGACCTTCCTGCGTTACAACCGTTTCACCAGCCGCCAGCGTTGACTGCAACGCACGTGCTGCCGCCAGCGTCGGCGCGACACGGATACTGGCCAGCCACTGGGCGAGGATTGGTTTCAGCCCATCTTCCAGACAGTCGATCTTGTGCAGGAGCGCATCCGAAGTCACGACCACCGCGTTACCCTCTGCGCCGGATAACAACAGCGTCACACGTAACCCTGGGGGTTCAGCGAACCACCGGTCGAGATCCGGTAGATTCTGTTGGCCACAGGCCACGGCCTTCAAGCGGTCTCGCAGCACGGCCTCGACAGCCAGCTCCCAACCCTGAGCAACGCGAATCTGCTGCCAGAGCGCGGGACGATCCTGCAGACCCGCCTTTTTCAGCCAGTCCGGCAGGCTACCGGTCGCCTGCACACGCTCTTGTAACTGCTTCAGCGCCTGATGGCGGGCTTGAACACGGGTCAATTCTGCCTGCAGCTCGCGTTGATGATCGCTGGCAGCCTGAAGCGCCTGCTCGGCATCGTGCACGGCCTGTTCAGCAACCGTCTGTTGTTCCTGCAATTCGGCCAGCGCCATACCCGCTGCTTCACGCGCTTCTGCCAGAACCTGCAACTGTTCGGTATCGGGCGGCGTCAGTGCCGCTTCATCGCGTGACAGCCGTTCAATCTGTTGATCGATGCGCGCCAGATGTCGTTCAGCGTTAGCACGATTCGCCTGCGCCACTTGCAGTCGTTGCTCAAGACCGGAAAGCTCGCCACGGAACTGGCTCGCCTGCGCCTGCGCTTCACGCTCGGCGTCTTCGAACGCCGGCAGACCTTCTTGCGCCCCCGCCAGCCGCTCCTGCGCCTGCGCCAGGCGTAGTGCCGC
The DNA here is from genome assembly GCA_039805725.1 of Pseudomonadota bacterium. Taxonomy (GTDB): domain Bacteria; phylum Pseudomonadota; class Gammaproteobacteria; order Burkholderiales; family Rhodocyclaceae; genus Fluviibacter. Next base: position 29,869 of record JBDLTT010000004.1, read on the forward strand.
ATGTTCCTGCAGCTCGGTCCAGCGCACCAGGTCTTCCTCCGCCTGTGCCTGCCGCGTCTGCCAGCTTTGCTTCTCGGCCGCCAGTTGCGTCAAACGGGATTCAAGATTGCGGCGTGTTTCCTGACGATGACGGATATCGGCCTCAATCGTGGCGACTTCAGCGTTAATGCTGAAGAATGCGCTCTGCGCTGTCTGCACCGCATCGTTGGCCGTGTAATACGCCTCACGCAGCGTTTCGAGCTCAGCTTCAATGTTCCGCTGACGGGCAACAGTTTCTTCCAGTTCAATCTGCGCTGCCGATAACCCCGCCGACAGCGTCACGGCATCCGTGCGCCCTTCGAGCAAACGCACCGACCACAGCTGCTGCTGTGTGCCCATCAACTCTGCCTGCAGACTTTGATAGCGCTCGGCGACTTCGGCCTGGCTTTCCAGGCGACTGATCTGGGTGCCCAGTTCCTGACGGATATCTTCCAGACGCGCCAGATTTTCCCGGGTATCGGCCAGACGACCTTCGGTTTCCTTGCGCCGCTCCTTATAACGCGTGACGCCGGCCGCCTCTTCCAGGAAGACGCGCAACTCCTCGGGCTTCGCTTCGATAATGCGCGACACGGTGCCCTGCCCAATGATCGCGTAGGCGCGCGGCCCCAGGCCGGTCCCCATGAACAGGTCGGTCACATCCTTGCGGCGCACCTTGAGGTTGTTAATAAAGTAATCGGACTGACCATTGCGGGTCAGCACACGCTTCACCGACAGTTCGGCATACTGGGACCACTGACCCACAGCCCGCCCCAGGCTATTATCGAAGACCATTTCAACGCTGGCGCGCGATACCGGTTTGCGACTGGTTGTGCCGTTAAAAATGACATCCTGCATCGATTCGCCGCGCAGCTCGGTGGCGCGGGACTCACCCAACACCCAGCGAACCGCGTCAATGATGTTGGACTTACCGCAGCCGTTGGGGCCGACCACACCGATCAACTGACCCGGCAATTCAACCTGGGTAGGATCGACAAACGATTTGAAACCGGCGAGTTTGAGCTTATTAAGACGCATAAATTCTGTTTTCGCCTCACAAAGGCGATAATCGGACGGGCAGATCAGAAAAACAGCGCTGAACTGCCAATAAAGGCTGCTTATAATATCAGTTGAACCACCCCAAACATCACGCGAAACGAACATGAGCACGCAACCAAGCAAGACGCTGGAAACTTTTCCGAACCCCACGCCTCAACGCGACTTCATTATTCATATGGAAGTCCCTGAATTTACTTGTCTTTGCCCCAAAACCGGGCAACCGGACTTCGCCACACTGATCCTGGATTACATCCCGGATAACCTGTGCGTGGAGCTCAAAAGCCTCAAGCTGTACATGTGGAGCTTTCGCGACGAAGGCGCTTTTCATGAGGCCGTGACCAACCGTATTCTTGACGACCTGGTCCGGGCCACGGAACCCCGGTTCATGCGACTGACCGCCAAGTTCTACGTTCGTGGCGGCGTTTTCACCACCGTCATCGCCGAACACCGCAAGCCGGGCTGGCAACAGGCCACGCCCGTCACCCTGATCGACGTCCCCAGCCAGGCCAGCACGCGCGGCTAACCCATTGATACTGTTCTAGTCACCAGCGAGGTTCTTATGAACAAGCAGACCATCCAATCCGCCATCATTGCCGCTTGCCTCACCGGCGCGGGCCTGGCTCAGGCCGCCAACATGGCGTTCATGATGGATCAGGCCATGTCGCGCTTTAACGAGCAGGACGCCCAATTCTTTAATGAAGCCTCCGCCAAAGCGCTGGCGGCTAAAGACGGCACCCCCGTCCGCTGGAGCAACCCGGCTTCGGGTGCGTTTGGAACGCTGACCCCCTATCCCGATCCGCAAAAAAATCCGGATTGCCGCGAAATCCATATGGAAAACGTTGCAGAGAACGTGAAGAGCGCTGGCTATTACCGGTTTTGCAAACGCAGCGATGGCTCGTGGCAGCCGGTAATGTCATCACAAAACAAGCGCTAACGATAGATTCGTCAGGTTCGGTCAGACCAGGTCGCGCCGCCTGGCCGACTGCACCCAGAGCAAGAGTCCAACCAGCCCCAAAGCGGCCAACAGCGTCGCCAGGAGCGCGGCACACCAGAACCCCGCGGCACCCATCGGCAAGACACCGATCACAGGCAGGCCGCTAAAGGCCAATACATAGCCGCCACCCAGGCCCACCAGCCAGAATGCGGCCAGGTGTACGCCCAGTGGCACAAAAGTGACGTGATAACCGCGTAGCGCGAACCCGGCAACCGTCTGCAGTGCGTCAAACAACTGATAGGCCGCCACGTACCCGATCAGGCCAACCGCCACGCCAATGACGGCCGGATCCGGCGACCCGAGCCCAGCCAAGGGCTCCCGAAATACCCAGAGCAGCGCCCCCAGTAACAAGGCACCGCCCGCTGCCACGATGAAAGCGCTGCGCGACAACGCTTCGGCACCCAGGATATCTCGCCCGCCATCGGCCTGTCCGACCAGTGCTGCGGTCGCCGTGCCCACCGCCAGCGGGAACATGTAGACCATCGCTGAGATATTCGCGACGATGCGGTGTCCCGCCAGAATTTCTGGCCCGAGTCGGGCGATAAAGATCGCCATCAGGGTAAACGCGGAAATTTCTACAAAATACGACAAGCCCATCGGCACCCCGATCCGCAGCAAATGTTTCTGCGTCGGTAGATCCGGGCGTCCCGGCCATAGACCAACGTCCTGCATCAAATGGCGGTAATAGGGACTACGCCAGAGCACCAGCAGGCCGGTTAAACAAATCACCCAGGCCAGCACCGCCTGCGAGCTCGCTGCACCAATGGCGCCCAGACCCAAACCAAAGGTCATACCGCCGATCGTTATACTGTCAGCCAGGATCGGCGCCAACAAGGCATGGCCTGCCGTTTGCGCCAGGCTAAGCCACATCAGCGGACGAGTCCGCCCGACACCACCGGCAATGGCATGGAACGCCCGGTAGCCTAATGACGCCGGCAAAGAAAAGGCCAGAACGCTCAGATAATCGGCCGTCACTGCCGCCACCGGCGCCGGCAACTCGGCAAATGCGATCATCCAGTCGGGAAAGCATAGAATCAGATCACCGATCAACGCCAATAACAGCACCAGCCAGAATGCCTGACGGATCAATTGCGCCGCACCAACAGCATCATTCTTACCCAAGCGGTGCGCCAGACTCGGCAGAATGGCCTGGACTACACCAGATAGCGCCAGCGCGAGGGAGACATAAATACTGGCGCCTACCGCCAGCGCCGCCAGATCGTCGGTGCCTGCCCGCCCTACGACGATGGTATCGATCGCCATCATGCCGATCGTGGCCAGTTGCGCCACCAGCACCGGCCAGGCTAAACGGCTCAAGCGGGAGAATGGCCGTGTCATTGTTTCAGGCCCGATCGATATAACGGGCGGCATCGAACATCACCACCTGCTCTGGTCGATACACGACGAGCACCGTCAGCAACATGCCGGTGAGCCAGGCTTCCGAAAACGCCACCAGCAACCAGTAGGACGCAAAGTCTTCCAGCATGCCGCCCCAGGGGTAGATCTGCATCAACCAGAGCATGCCGGCGAGGGTCCAACCCGTCAGCAATACAACACCGGCACTCGAGAAAAAACCGCCGACAAAAATAAACACGAAAATATTGCTTGGCAGCTTGCTCACCAGATGCGCAAACAGCCGGCTAATCAAGACGGGCCAGAAAACCAGCAAACACGCGTTAAGACCCAACAACATCCATTCGGCGTGCATCGTCAGACACACCGAAACCAGCGCCAAGCTGAGCGGCACCACGGCGAGCGCCGGGCCAAATACCAGCGTACACAGCATGGCGCCCAGCAGATGCAGAGACAGGCCGGGCAAGGTGCCCGCACGGATGTGCCAAAGCACGATCAATGCAACCGCGGCGATCAGCAACGGCAGCCAAGGCACGGCGCTGTTCATCGTCTGACGCCGCACGTCGCGCATTACCCTTAGATAGCCGAGCGCAGCAAGCAACCAGCCGACAATGCTCCAGCTCAGATCACCATTAGAATCAGGAATCATTTTCCTGCCGTCTGCGGTTCTTAAAAGCCGCCGTGCTGAGATTAACCTCAAGGCGATTAAGTGTCGCGACAAAGAATTCGTACATCGTCTCAAGCGAAGGCGGATCAGGCAACAAATTAATGTACCCCTCATCCGTCAAAGATGGCTTGCCGCTGCGTAGCCGCATACTCGCAATATCGAACACGTTCTCCCGCCCTGCTTCAACAAAGGCACGGTATAAATCCTCGCCATCAAAACCGTGTCGACTCATCAACACGTAGAGGTCAAACCAGTCCCGTGTCTTTGAACGGTCGGCACAGGTGAGCGCCTTAGTCTTGAATGCCTCATCGAGCGTTGCCACACGCAACATCGAGGCTTCATTTCCAGCAAGCAACGTTGTAACGTGACGGTCAAAACACACAAATGACAACTTGACCGAGCCTTCGGGCAAATGCGCCAGATAGTTCTGCTGAAAGTCGGCAAGCTCCAGACCCGCATCCACAAAAGATTCCTGTGCGGCCACATCCAGCATCGCTTCAAGCCGAATCCCCTTCGCCAAAAGAACCTGCCTGAGCATCTTCAAACGCTGCACTGGCAGCTTAGTACCTAAAAAAGCAAAATCCAAATCTTCACTCAAACGGTGCTCAATGCGCAACGTGAGCGCCGTGCCCCCGATCAGCACAAAGCCACGTAGCAATGGCTCGTACATCAGTGCCAGCCAGAGCCGGCGCGTTTCAGCCGGTAGCCTGCTGGTATCCATCTTGAATATGCCTGAGGATACGTTCGGTCACAGGCGCCGCCTTAATCACTTCTTCGGCGCCATCCGACTTTAAACGTGCCCATTCCGTTGAAAGCTTGTCGATACCAAATTCAATGGCCGCATCCAGCAGCAGTCTAAAACCCGGGTTAACAAGAGCCCGACGAATCAGCACGTCATCCGATGCATTTTTATTCGACCAAGCGAGCGGCACGGCATACTTGGTGCGAAATGGCACATCTGCCTGAGCTATCGTATAGGGCGTTGGGGGGCTTGCCAGGCTCAAAGGCGTACCGGCCACCTGGGCAAGCCTTACAACCAGGCCGAAGTTTCCCGAACCCCGCTTCTTCATGCGCGACAGGGTCTCTTCCGTAATACCGCTACGGTCTGCCAGCGTCTTCTGGGTCATACCCTTGGCTTGAGCCGCTGCCACAATCTGGGCGATCAGTGAGTTATCCGTTTGCATCGCTATCATTGATTAATTGGTCAACACAATACTATATAGAATTGACTAAATAGTCAAGGTTGGCTATTTTCGGGTTGACCGGATGCGCAGACGGAATCCTGCTTCATCCCAGATGGCACTTTCATCATGCAGCGCTGCTGCCGTCATCGGGTTTTCGGCGAGCCAGTCGGCTGGAAGCTGTAACGTAAACCCATTCACGGTTTCCCGGGCCTGTAATGCTGGCGTATCCACACCATCGAGTCGTGAGCGATGAAGAATCGAAGCCAGACGCAGCGATAGAATTTGCCGCCACGCGACATCTTCACGGTTCAACCCTTCCACCTTGTTGAGTTTACCGCGGTGACACAGCACCAACAGCGCCAGACGCGCCTGATCCATTTTCGAGAAACCGGGCATATCGGCGTAACTGAGAATATAGGCGCCATGCTTGTGGTACCCGGTATGGGCAATCGACAAACCGACTTCATGCAAACGCGCCGCCCAATCAATGAACTGACTGTCGCGCTCAAGCTCTTCAGGCTTGCGCAGTTTGAGATCCATGAGGTCCGTAAAAATCTTCACAGCAGTTTCGGAGACCCGATCGGCCTGTTCGGACTCGACCTGATAGCGGCGCTGAAACTGTTTCACCGTTGCAGCACGCATATCGTGGTGATGAAAACGGCCAAGCAGATCGTAAAGCACGCCCAAGCGGAGCGCGCCATCGGCGTAGGTGACATGATCAATGTTCAGCGTATCGAGAATCGCCGACATAATCGCGACGCCACCAGGCAGGACGGGTATGCGATCTGATTTGACGCCATTCAACGGCAACGCATCCATGCGTTTGTAGCGGATCATCAATGCACAAAGCTGATCCAGGCCGCGATGGGTAATGCCGGGCACGCCATTCGGGTTCAGATCATTCTGTTCGAGAATTTCGGCAATCGCTTTGGCTGTCCCCGATGAACCAATGGCCTCTTTCCACCCCGTTTTCTGGTACGTGTGCGCAATCAGGGACACCTCTTTCGCCGCCGCCATCTGCGCTTCGTTCATGCGCTTGCGATCAATATGTCCATCGGGGAAATAGCGCAGCGAGTAACTCACGCAACCCATAAACAGCGATTCCAGGCACAGCGGCTTCATGCCATCACCGATGATGAACTCGGTCGACCCGCCACCAATGTCAAAGACCAGGCGCTGCGCGTCCGATGCCGGCAAAGAATGTACGGCGCCGATGTAAATCAGACGCGCCTCTTCGCGCCCGGCAATAATTTCAATCGGAAACCCTAAGGCCGCTTCTGCTTCACGTAAAAACGGCGTGGCGTTCTTGGCAACCCGCAGGGCATTCGTGGCAACGGCACGCACGGCTTCGGGCGGCAAACCACGTATGCGCTCACCAAAGCGCGAGAGTGCATCCAGCGCCCGCTCCTGCGACGCGCGATCGAGGCTCTTATCCGGCTGCAGACCCGAGGCGAGACGCACCGACTCCTTGAGCGAATCCAGGGTATAAATCTGATCGTCAACAACCCGACCGACTTCCAGACGGAAGCTATTCGACCCAAGGTCAACCGCAGCAATCGATTCGTATTGCATGAAAGATCAGCGCTCCGCGTAGTAATCCGGAACAATCATCGATTCCGGCACCGGGTGGCGCACGTAATCCGGGTTATGGCGTCGTTCGGGCAATGACACCGGTTCATGGCTGATATCGGTATAGGGCACTTGCGACAGCAGATGACGGATACAGTTCAGCCGCGCGAGCTTCTTGTCGTTGCCCGGTACCACCCACCAGGGCGCCTCCGGAATATTGGTCCGATCCAGCATATCTTCCTTGGTGCGGGTGTAGTCCTCCCAGCGGGCGCGCGACTCCAGATCCATCGGGCTCAGCTTCCACTGCTTGAGCGGATCATTGATCCGGCTCAGAAAGCGTACATGCTGCTCTTCATCGTTGATCGAGAACCAGTATTTCACGATCTGAATTCCCGAACGTACCAGCATACGCTCGAACTCCGGCACCGAACGGAAAAACTCTTCACATTCCGCCTCGGTACAAAAGCCCATCACCCGTTCCACCCCTGCCCGGTTGTACCAGCTACGATCAAACAGCACGATCTCGCCTGCCGCCGGAAAATGCGGCACGTAGCGCTGGAAATACCACTGGGTCTTTTCCCGGTCGCTTGGCGCCGGCAGCGCCACGGTCCGAACGACACGCGGGTTTAACCGTTGCGTGATGCGTTTGATGACCCCGCCCTTGCCTGCGGCGTCACGTCCTTCAAAAACAATAATCATGCGGTGCCCGGTATGCGACACCCAATCCTGCAACTTGATCAACTCCCCCTGCAGACGCAGCAACTCACGGAAATAATGGCGACGCTGGATCACCGCGGCCCGCTTTTCCTCCGGCGTGCGGCTCAACACCTCGTCGAAGCGCTGATCATCCAGCTCCATCTCGAGCTCTTCATCGTAGCTATCCAGTAGCTCACGTTCCAGACGGCGGTGTAACTCGGTAACCGAAACGGCCGAATCTTCTTCAGGCAAGGGGGCAGCAGGTGGCATACGGGTCATAACCAGACAATAGATACGTCAAAGGCTCCATTGTAATGACCTCGCGCCTATAAATGATTTCATCGGCAACCAAAACACTAACCCTTTGTTTCCGGGACAATTTTTAGAGCGTTGCGGCCAAAATCTTCTCGAAGCGCCGAATTAAAGGCTCAAAAAATCGAACCTTGGCGGTTCGAGAATTTGGCTGATTGGGCGCAGATCTGTTATCTCAGCCCCCCGAAATAGGGTAATTGTCGCTCTTCTTTCTGATCAACATGAGTCTTAATGATCAATTCTAGTAAGATCTAAAAAGGTGTTATAGTGCGTAAACACCAACTCACCAAAACGCATTATGGCACGTTTAACCATTACGCTTGACGACGCTCTGCATCAGGCGCTGAAAGAGGCTGCAGCCCGTCAGGGAAGGACGATTGGAACAATTATTGAGGAAAGCCTTGAGCTCAGGGGTATTAAGCCTATGAGTAGTGCTAGAGAATTAGTCGCCCGATCCAAACGGGTCAGCAATCTGACTGAGGCAGAAGCCATTGAACTTGCGGTAGCAGAGACACACGCACAACGCCAAGGTCGCTTGGGTTGAGCAAAATGCAACTGTGGATTATTGACACGAATGTCGTCGTTTCTGGCCTGATAAGTCCAGCACCGGATAGCCCTACGGCCAGGATTCTGGAAGACATGCTAACGGGTCAATTGGTTTTTGTGCTCTCCCCGGCCTTGTTGGCTGAATATCGAGCGGTTCTTCTGCGACCGAATATCACTAAGCGGCATGGCCTCGCCGAACCTGAGGTTGACCAGATACTGATTGAGCTAGCGGCGAACGCCAAATGGTCCGAACCTGATCAGGATGATGCCCATGCGGCACCGGACAATGGTGATGCCCACTTATGGGCGCTGCTAAAGATACATCCGGAGGCATCATTAATTACCGGAGATCGACTGCTCATTCAAAACCCTCGGCCGGGCAGCAAAATCATATCGCCATCGGATTACGTGAATCCCAGACGTGCATTACAGCGATTGAATCAAGAACGCAAAGAGTACAGGGTTTAATGCCTTCTTATTCGTCAAGCACAAAAGTCTGAAGTAATCGCTTCAACAGGGGCAATTCTTGCTGGACAGTTTCCCAAAGAATACCAGCATCAACCCGAAAATATTCGTGGGTCAGAACATTGCGCATATCATAAGCATCGCGCAGATGAGCCCACAACTCGCTATTCTTGCCCTCCAAATCCGGTCGCAAATCACACAGTCTGTTAGCGGCTTCACCAACAACAATGAAACCTTCAATGACAGCACGCTGTGTTTTGCCATCTTGAAGGAAAGAAGCTTTGTCTAATTCGCCAAGATCAGCAATGATATTGCCGATAGCTTCCAAAATGTCCTGCGCACGATCTAGAGCTCTGTGTGGATCATGACTCATATCGTTAGGGCATCTTTAAGGACACGATCTCTATAGCGTTCATGAATCGACATGGGGGTCAACACATCTGTCTTGATCCCCAATGCAGCTTCAAGGGCTCGTTTGAGGCGAACCAGTGTGACCAGAGATGTCTTCCCGTCGACGGGATCGACTAATAGATCAAGATCACTTTGCTCGCTATCCTCACCTCGGGCAACAGATCCAAACACACGCGGATTCAACGCATCGTGGGCTAGCACGATGCGACGAATTTCATCACGATGTTCCTGGAGAATTTGCGAAGGTTTCATGGGGACAAATATAGCATTTACTCAACCCCGGCGTGCACTCACCACCCCATTCACCTGTTGAATATGATGGAGCGCCTGGTTGAGGCGTTTGATGTCGGCCACTTCGACCGTAAACGCCATTTCGGCAGCGCCCTGCTTCGATTGCGTGCGCACGGCGGTGACATTGACCCGTTCGCGCGCCAACACATCGGAAATATCCCGCAGCAAGCCCTGGCGATCCTGGGCATCGACCAGAATGTCGACGGCGTAAACGTTCGTATCGCCACCCGAAGCTGGTGCAGCGTCTGCCCAGTCTGCGTCAATCACCCGCTCCGGGTGAAGCGCGGCCACATGCTGGAAGCTCGGGCAATCTTGCCGGTGCACGGAAATCCCCTTTTCGCGGGTGACAAAGCCCTGGATCGGATCCGGTGGCACGGGTTTACAACATTTGGCCAGCTGCGTCAGCAACTGGTCGACCCCAACAATGAGCACCCCACTACCACCCTTATGGCGGGACCGACGCACCATGGCTTCTGGCGATAGGTCGACCAGCGGTAGCTCGTGCTGTTCGTTGTCTTCCGTCTTCTGGGGTTCGTCCGGCAGATCCTGAGCGGCAAACCAGCTGCGCACCTTGGTGCGTGCCGATTTGGTCATCAGGTAGCCCTGCTGTGGATTCAGCCAGTCACGCGATGGCCCGCCCTCTTTGGCGGCGACGATCTCGATGCGCTGCCCCGTTTTCAAGGGGGTTGTGAGCGGCACCAGCGCGCCATCGACCTTGGCGCCGCGACAGCGATGTCCCAGTTCGGTATGAACGCGGTAGGCAAAATCAACCGGGGTTGAGCCCACGGGCAAATCGACAACGCGGCCTTGCGGTGTAAAGACATAGAGCGTGTCGTCGAGGGCGGCCTCACGGTAATGCGTCTGCCAGTCTCGGCTATCGCCGATATCCTCGCGCCAGTTCAGGAGCTGGCGTAGAAGCGCGATCTTGTCGTCATAATTGCCGCTACTGCGAGCACCTTCCTTATATCGCCAGTGCGCGGCCACGCCCAACTCTGCATGCTGATGCATCTCGTGGGTACGGATCTGGATCTCCAACGCGCGACCATCCTCACAATGAACCGCGGTATGCAAAGACCGGTAGTCGTTACCCTTGGGTTGGGAGATGTAATCGTCAAACTCCGATGGAATCGGGCTCCAGATCTGGTGCACGTAACCCAATGCCGTATAGCAATCCTGAACGGTGTCGACGACGATCCGCAACGCACGCACATCATAAAGTTCATCGAAGGCCAGGCCTTTACGATGCATCTTGTTCCAGATGCTATAGATATGCTTGGGACGGCCATAGACCTCCGCCACCACACCCCGCTCTTTCAGAGCCGACTGGACGCGTTGCACAGCAGCAGCAATAAAGCTCTCCCGCTCAAGGCGCTTTTCGTCGAGCTTTTTGGCGATCTCCCGGTACGTCTCGGGATGCAGAAAACGGAAGGAGAGGTCTTCGAGCTCCCACTTGAGTTCCCAGACACCCAGTCGGTTCGCTAGCGGCGCCAGCAATTCGAGCGTTTCCTGGGCTACTGCCAACCGGGCTGGATCCGGATTGTGCGCGTAGTAGCGCAGTGTCTGCGTGCGCGAGGCGAGCCTCAGGAGCACGACCCGTACATCTTCCACCATGGCGAGCAACATTTTGCGCAGGATCTCGACCTGCGCTTTCAGATCCTGCGGATTCAGGACTGCATCGCTGACAAAGGCCTGGGCGATCGGCCGCATCTGGTTGAGCTTATGAACACCCCGCACCAAGCGCATGATGTCTTGGCCGTATTGCTGTTCGAAACGGTCTCGATCAAAACCCTCCTGATTCGGAAAAGCAAACAGTAAGGCGGCCGCGCGGGCGGTGGCATCCAGACGGAGCTCGGCAGCCAGACTGGCCATCGCCAGCGCATGCGGCCAGGTTGACTCGCCGCTCTCTAGCCGTTGATCGCCGTAAGCGGTTTGCGCTTCCCGCGCAACGGCCTGCAGATGGTGCCGCTGGGGCTCATCCAGATCTACCCAGATGGCATCCGGCAACATGGCGTCTTTCATCATCAACGATCCAGAAAGCCCCGCACCAGGTCAATCTGATCATCCGACATGAACATGGGCGCATGGCCAACACCGGCAATCGTCGTCAGCATTGCACGGGGTCCACGACGACTCATCTGAAGCGCTATCTCGGCGGATAGCAAATCAGACTGCTCACCCCGGATCAATAACGTCGGGCATTGAATCCGATCATAGAACGCCCACAAGTCGACTTCCTGACCCAATAACGCCACTTCGAGGGGTTTACGAATATCAGGATCGTAATTAAAACGGACGCCGCCATCGCCGGTCGGCTTGAGCGTATGGTCAATCAGCTCAGACCAGTCGGCTTCAGACGTCAGTGCGAAAGGCGCAAAGATTGTTCGTACGTAACGACGGGCGGTGTCGCCATCCGCAAACTGGTGCGGCCCACTCACATAGTTCACGATGCGCTTGAGTGCTTCTAGCGAGAGTGTTGGCCCGACATCGTTCAAGACCAGGCGGCGAATCGGCGTCTTCGCATGGGCGGCCAACATCATGCCGATCAAACCCCCCATCGACGTGCCTAGCCAATCCACCTGCGCAACGTCGAGCCGCGCGAGCAAGGTCACCATATCGGCGGCATAGGTTAGCGTGTTGTAGGCCATGGGATCGGGGTGCCGATCACTCTCGCCACGACCAACGACATCGGGCGCAATCACCCGGTATTCGGCAGAGAGTTTCGTGGCGAGTCGGGCAAAGTCCAGACTATTACGGGTAAGGCCATGGACACAGACCAATACACGGGGGTTCGATGGGTCGCCCCATTCGCGATAGGCCATCCGATAGAGCCCCAAGGCACCACCACAAAGGACCGAATGTAAGACCCCGCCAGAAAGCTGATGCATCGTTTCGCCCCTATTCACTCGTCGCTCTGTGCTATCGCCGAACCCGGTTGATCCATCCAGTAGCGCCGATGCGTCTGGCGGTAACCGTAAATGACCATCGATGGCAGATTGACCTGCACCATGCCATCGCGATCGGTTCGTAGCACTTTGATTCTACGCGCTTCATACGCGGACAACACCTCTGGCTTGGGATGCCGATAGCGGTTTCTGTAACCAACGGGAATCACGGCAATTTCCGGTTGGACCGCATCCAGAAAATCCGGTCCGGAACTCGTACCACTGCCATGATGTGGCACCAGCATGACGTTGCTGCGACCAATGCCACTCGACAACAGGGTGGCTTCATCCGGCGTTTCAATATCGGACGTCAACAACATACTCTTACCGTCCACACTGACCCGGAGCACGCAACTCTGGTGATTCGATGCCTCGTCTTTGGCGCCTTGAGGGCGCTGCGGGTAAAGGAACGCAAATTTGACACCGTTCCAGACCCAATCCTGTCCTGCCACGCAGTGTTTACGCTGAATACCCGGCGCCCCATCGGCAAAATTCGTATCCGGCGCATCGGCCACCCAGGTCACGGGTATCGACTCCAGGATCGACTGCGCTCCGCCTGAATGATCGGTATCCCGATGGGTCACAATCATGCCGTCCAGCCGATCAACCCCGATTGCCCGGAGATACGGCACGATGACACGATCACCGGCATCGGCCACGCCACTGTAATAGGGACCTGTGTCATAGAGCAGCGTATGGTCGTGCGTACGAATGACCACCGCCAGACCCTGTCCGACATCGAGCACATCGATCCGTGCCTGACCTTCCGGAATCTGGGCGGTTCGGGGCCATACCAGGGGGAGACACAAAAAGAGCGCCATCCAGCGTCCCGGCAACCCGGGCGGCATGAGCCACCAGAGTGCACCGAGCACGGCAAGGCTAAAAACGAGGGGTGTCGGTACCGGTGCATGCCAGATGGCCACGGGCAAAGCGGCTGCCCACGAGAGCACACTGACCAGAGGAGACATCAGCGCATCGGCCAGCACCAGTAACAGATCCCACGGAATCACCAGTGCAACAATCGTCAGCGGCGTGACGACACCGCTCACCCACGGAATGGCGATCGCATTGGTCAGTGGGGAGATTAACGAAAACTGACTGAAGAATATGAGTAGAAACGGCAAGGTACCAATCGTCACCGCCCATTGCGTTCGACCAAAGCCACGGATCCAACGCCGCAACCGCTGACCCAGAGACGCCTGCTCATCCGCATCGCCATGCTCGGAAAGCGCCGCCCAGAGCAACAGACCTACGGCCACGAACGACAACCAGAAACCCGGACTCATGCCGGCCCAGGGATCGAACAGCAACACCACCACCAAGGCCAGCAAGAGAATGCGAAATGGTGAGACATGGCGACCCGTCATCAGCGCCAAGGCACCGACACTCAACATAAACAGCGTTCGTAAAGCAGGAATGCCCGCCCCGGCAACGAGCGTATAGAAAGCGGCTGCAAACCAACCGCAAAACACCCCGGCCCGTTGTGCCGGGATACGGCTGGCCAATCTGGGCATCCGTCGCCAGCACCAGGCCACCAAGACAGCGACCAGGCCGGAGAATAAGGTCACATGAAGTCCCGAGATCGACATCAGATGTGTTGTGCCGGTTTTGGCAAAAACTTGCCACATCTCACCGGGAATCGCACGTTGATCGCCGATTGCCAGCGCCGTCAGAATGCCGGCATCCGGATAGACATCCTGCGGCAATACGCGTTCGAACCGTTCGCGAATCTGATAGCGCAAACGGGCAATGAGTGTGGCCGGGCTCGCCACAAATGGGTCCAGCAGTTGACCACCGCGAATGTAACCGGTGGCGCGCACACCCATCTCGAACAACCGTGCCTCGACATCGTAACCATGCGGGTTAGCAAGACCATGCGGTCGTTTGAGACGGACGATGAACTTCCAACGCTCCCCGGGCTGGATCTGCTGCGGAATGCCGTTGTTCAGCACCTCACCATCGGCGTCTTTTTGCCAGACCGACAACTGGATCAACCCGGGGATAGCCCACGGACTCTCGGCGCGCTCGACCCGAAAAAGAAAACGCTGACCTCGTGCAGTTCGATCGGGCATGCTGTCGACAACACCGGTCAGCTCGATATTGCGTCCCATGGCCGCCTCGGGCAATTGATCGGCCAGGACGGCGGCACTGCGCCAGCAGGTATACGCGACGCCGCTGAGAAAGGTGCTGACGACGAGTAGCGCCAACCCCCAACGTGAAAGGTGATTTCTTCCGGCACGACATCGGTGCAAAAGAAATAGGCTAAGGCAGCTTGCCACGAGAAGACAGGCGCCCCAGGGCAATGACGGTATAACCGGCAACCACTGGCAAACCAGGATGCCTACGGCAAAAACCAGAAGAAATTGCGACACGATACGGTCAGAAGCTACGCTGCGTTGAGTTCACCATCTTGCAAACGCATGGTTCGATCAAGCTGGGCAGCCAGATCCGGATCGTGCGATACCAGCACAAAGGCGACACCGGATTCCACACTTAACTGACGGAAGACATCAAACACCTGGGCGGCGGTCTGTCGATCAAGATTGCCGGTGGGCTCATCGGCCAACACACAAGCGGGACGCGTTACCAATGCCCGCGCCACCGAGGTGCGTTGTCGTTCTCCACCGGACAAAGCGGCCGGTGTGTGCAGCAGACGATGACCCAGGCCAACGCGACCCAGCCATTCTGCGGCTTCAGCCTCGGCTTCCGCTTTGGTGAGACCGCGAACCAATAGCGGCATCGCGACATTCTCCAGCGCTGTAAATTCCGGCAGGAGATGATGGTGTTGATAAACAAACCCCATATGTCGGTTGCGCCAGAGCCCACGCTCCTTCTCGGACATGGTTTGCCAACTGCGGCCGGCGATCAACACATCGCCGGATGTCGGTTGATCGAGACCACCCAGCAGATGCAGGAAGGTACTTTTGCCTGAGCCCGAAGCGCCGACAATCGCCACGGATTCACCCGGCGCCAGATCAAAGGATACGTCGCGTAGCACGGTGACCTCTTCGGCTTCGCCGGCATAGACCTTGCCCAGCCGACGACAGGACAGCACCATGTTATGCATTAC
The DNA here is from genome assembly GCA_039805725.1 of Pseudomonadota bacterium. Classification (GTDB taxonomy): domain Bacteria; phylum Pseudomonadota; class Gammaproteobacteria; order Burkholderiales; family Rhodocyclaceae; genus Fluviibacter. The sequence continues at coordinate 45,443 of JBDLTT010000004.1, forward strand.
ATCACTCATGACGCAAGGCCTCCGCAGGTTGAACCCGCGCTGCGCGCAAACTGGGGTACAGGGTCGCCAGCAGCGTCAACACGAAGGCCGTGATGGAAATGGTCAGCACATCGTTCCATTGCAAATCGGAAGGCAGATCAGAGATGAAATAGATTTCCCGAGACAGGAAGTGCACACCAAACAAGCGTTCGATGGCCGGGACCACGACATCGATATTCAGCGCAAGCGCCACACCGCCTGCCACGCCGAGACCCAGTCCGATCAAGCCGATCAACGCGCCTTGCACCATAAAAATCAAGGCAATACTGCCGCGGCTGGCACCCAGAGTTCTGAGAATCGCGATGTCACCCCGTTTATCGGTGACTGCCATCACCAGTGTCGAAACGATATTGAACGCGGCAACCGCGACGATCAGGAACAGAATGAGGAACATCATCCGCTTCTCGATCTGCACCGCCCGGAAGAAGTTGGCGTGCTTGCGGCTCCAGTCCACCAGAAATGCGGGTTCATCCAGCCTTGGCGCAAGATCACGGGCAATACGCGGCGATTTGAACGGGTCATCAACCTTGAGGCGTACGCCGGTGACCTGTTGCCCCAGTCTGAAAAGCACCTGGGCGTCACGCAGATCAATCAGCGCCAGGCCGCTATCGTATTCGTACATGCCGAAATCAAAAATGCCGCCGACCGTAAAACTTTTAATCCGCGGAATCACGCCAGCCGGAGTAACAACGCCCTCCGGTGCAATCAATGTCACCCGATCACCAGTCACAACGCCGAGCGCTCTGGCCAGATCTGATCCCAGCACGATATTGAACGACCCGGGTTGCAGACTCTCCAGCGAACCGGATTTCATGTGGGTCGCAAAATCGGCAACCGTGCTCTCAAGCGCAGGATCAATACCGCGCACGATAGCGCCGCGAACCCCGCTGCCCGGCATGGTCGGTCCATCCGTACGATCACGGCTGAGTCCGTTAAGCATGACCTGGCCTTCGACATAAGGTGCTGCTGCCAACACCTGCGGCAGTTCACGACTTTGCTGCACAACGCGCCGCCAATCGATCAACGCGCCATCCATACCAACGACTTCGATATGCGAGGTCACCCCCAGAATGCGCGAGCGCAACTCCTTCTGAAAGCCGTTCATCACGGAGAGCACAACGATCAATGCGGCGACGCCGAGCGCGATCCCGGCCATGGAAAGGCTGGAAATAAACGAAATGAAGCGATTGTCCTGACCGATCTGCCGGCGACTACGGACATACCTCAAACCGATGAATAGCTGGAAAGGGATTTTCACGATCAAACAGGCGCCACGCGCGATAAAGCGGCAAAGTCGCTATGCTACACTCGATTCGAGTTTCCTACCGGCTCATCCCTCCGCATACCTCCTGATTGCCATGCATCTGACTCTGTTCGTCCCTGACCTTCATTGGCCAGATATCGGGAATCGCAACGCCTATGATTTTAAGGGTGCCGAGGTTCTGGCGCGCGTACTCTCGGGTGCGACGCGCACAACGGCCCCCCTGGCGCAAACAGATTCGTGGGAAAGCCGCCTTGCACAGCTGTTTGGATTCGCAGCCACCCGCCCGCCATTAGCAGCAATGCGGAGCCTGGGTGACGGCCAGCCACAGCCGGGCCGCGTGCTCTGCGCCGACCCCGTGAATCTCAGTTTTATTCAACAGGCCATGGTGTTGTCGCCGATTACCATCGACGCCTCTGCGAACCATCAGGCCGAACAGGACATCCCATCGCTGGTCGATAGTCTCAATGCCGAATTCGTCGGCGAAGGGCACTTTTATGCGATGCCTGCTTCCGCAGCCGCCGGGGCTAACGATGCGTGCCGCTGGTATTTTGTTCCAGACGCTGCGGTGACCGATCTTCCCGATCTCGCGGCTTGCAGTCGGCTGGCCGGCCGTCGCATCGACGCAGACGAAACGCGCCAACTGCTAGGTAGCAAGGGCCTACAGTGGATCAATCGTATCCAGATGTGTCTGAACCAACACCCGGTCAATGCCGCCCGCGAGGCCGCAGGCCTGCCGGTGATTAACAGCCTGTGGCCATGGGGATTGGGTCAACTGGAGACCACGCCTGAACGCACCTTCCAGCGGGCCGTCGGTGAGAGCCCGATGTTGAAGGGGCTCTGCCATGCCACCAACACACCCCTGGAATCGCCTAGAGCCTTTGGCGCCGATCCCGCAGCACCCGCCCATGAACTGGTCGTGCAACTCGGGCTGGCAAGCGCCGTTCAACAGGATGATCTGGATACGTGGCAAACCTGCATGACGCAATTGATCGAAGGCTGGGTGTCACCGGCGTTGAACGCACTCATGGATCGCCGACAACCGCTAAAAACACTCCGGCTGATCAGCCCGGGCACACACCAGGAAACGACCTGGGTGGTGCATAACAACGACCGCGCACTCCGCGGCAATCTCCTGCAGCGCTTCCTGGGCATCCATTCCAAACCCCCTGCGTTACAAAGCCTACTCGGATCATGACCCGCCTGAAGCAACGCGCCTGGTCCGAGCGCACTGCCTGGCAGCTGGAACAAAGTGGGGTTCATCCGCTACTCGCCCGTCTGTATGCTGCACGCGGCATAAAGACGCGCGAACAGATCAGCACCCGCATTGAAGACCTCGTACCGCCGGGTGCGCTGAAAGGGCTTAGCGAAGCTGCGACGTTGTTGGCTGATGCCATCGTCAACGGCCAGCGCCTCTGTGTGGTCGCTGACTATGATGCGGATGGCGCTACCGCCTGCGCCGTGGCCATGCGGGGATTGGCTCTGCTTGGCGCACGACCGGATCGATTGAGTTATTTCGTGCCGGACCGTTTCAAACTGGGTTATGGCCTCACCCCGGCGATTGTCGATCTGGTCGCTCGGGGTTCCGGAGGCCTCGCAGCGAAACCCGATCTCCTCATCACAGTCGACAACGGTATCGCCAGCATCGATGGTGTCGCCCACGCCAAGGCACTGGGCATTCCGGTGGTGATTACCGATCACCATTTGCCGGGCAGCACCCTGCCCGCCGCCGATGCCATCGTGAACCCGAACCAACCGGGTTGTGATTTTCCTTCGAAGAACCTGGCGGGTGTAGGGGTCATGTTCTATACCCTCATCGGTGTTCGTCAGGTGCTGCGCCAGCGTGGTTGGGCGGCTGCCGAACAGGCAAATTTGGGCACGCTGCTCGATCTGGTTGCATTGGGCACGATTGCCGATGTGGTGCCACTCGACGCCAATAACCGGATTCTGGTGGCCAATGGTCTCGCCCGCATACGGCAACGTCGCTGCTGCCCCGGTATTCTGGCGCTCTATGCCGTGGCCGGCAAGCAACCTGATCGCGCGCAATCGACGGATCTCGGCTTTCTACTGGGCCCACGACTCAACGCCGCCGGCCGCATGGACGATATGCGCATCGGAATCCGTTGCCTGCTGACCGACGACATGGGCGACGCCTTGAAACTGGCTCAGGAACTGGATCGACTCAACATGGCGCGACGCTCGGTTGAAGCGCAGATGAAGTCCGATGCCGCATCGATTTTGAATCAGCTGGATATTCATGCCACCGCCGGCATCAGTCTGTACGATCCGAATTGGCATGGCGGCGTTGTCGGCATTCTTGCCGGGCGTATCAAGGAACAGATGCACCGACCCACGATTGTGTTTGCCGGTGACGGCAGTGGCGACATCAAAGGCTCCGGGCGCTCGATTCCCGGTTTACATCTGCGCGATGCGCTCGATCTCCTGACCAAGCGCTACCCGGATCTCATTCTTAAATTCGGCGGCCATGCCATGGCGGCCGGACTCACCATCCGTGAAAGTGATTTCCCGCTTTTTCAGCGTGCTTTTGATGAACTGGTTGATCAACTGCTGCCGCTCGAAGCACGACAGCACAGCCTCGCGGTCGATGGTGGTCTGGGTGAAGGCGACCTGAACCTCTATAGCGCCCGCTTACTTGCTGAGGGCATTTGGGGTCAGGGCTTCCCGGCGCCGATATTTGCCAACCAATTCAGGATTCTGGAATCACGATTGCTCCAGGATAAACATCTGAAACTGACCGTCGCCAGCGGCACGCAACAGATCGATGCCATCCGCTTCAACGACACAACCGTGCCCACGCAGGAGGATACGCTGGCTTACGGTCTGGACATCAACCACTACAACGGCATTGAGCGGCCGCAGTTACGTATCGAAGCCATTGTCAGCGCTTAAAACCCTGAAAACAGCAGAGCCACCCGTGGGTGGCTCTGTTTGATGCTGAGAACGCTGAGGTTTAACCCAGCATCAACCGGTTAATCCGGCGAACAAAACCCGCCGGGTCGTCGATCTGCCCGCCTTCGGCCAATAAGGCCTCGTCAAACAGGATCGAGGCATAGTCGTCGAAATGGCCGCCTTCATTCGGCAGCAATTCCATCTTTTTCAGCATCGGATGTTGCGGATTAATTTCCAGAATCGGTTTGAAATCGGGCGCATTCTGACCCATCATCTTCAGTATGCGCTGGAGGTTGGCACCCGGATCGTTCTCGTCGGCGACCAGACACGCTGGCGAATCGGTCAAACGGTGCGTCACGCGCACGGTCTTGAGCTTATCACCCAGTGACTTCTGGATGCGCTCGACCAGGTCCTTGGCTGATGACTCGGCGGCGGCCCGCGCCTGCTTCTCGCTGGCGTCTTCGAGTTCGCCCAGGTCCAGACCGCCCTTGGCGACCGACTGCAGTGGCTTGCCGTCAAAATCGCGCAAGTGACTGACCAGCCACTCGTCGACACGATCTGAAAGCAGCAGCACTTCGATCCCTTTCTTGCGGAAGATTTCGAGATGCGGGCTGTTCTTGGCTGACTGGAAGGTCTCTGCCGTGACGTAGTAGATCTTGTCCTGACCCGGCTTCATGCGCGACACGTATTCGGTCAACGACACCTTTTGCGCCGGACTATCGTTGTGCGTGGTTGCAAAACGCAACAGTTTGGCGATGCGCGCCTGATTGGCGTGATCTTCGCCGACACCTTCTTTCAGCAACTGACCGAACTGGTTCCAGAAGGTTTCGTACTTGTCGGCGTTGTTATCGGCCAGCTCTTCGAGCAGACCCAGCACACGCTTGGTGCAACCCGAACGGATCTGCTCGATATCCTTGCTTTCCTGCAGGATCTCGCGCGACACGTTGAGGGGCAGATCGGCCACGTCGACCACGCCACGGATAAAGCGCAGATAAACCGGCAGTAACTGTTCTGCATCGTCCATGATGAAAACACGCTTCACATAGAGCTTGATGCCGTGACGCGAATTGCGATCCCACAGATCGAATGGCGCCTGCGCAGGAACATACAATAACTGTGTGTACTCGTGACGTCCCTCGACGCGGGCGTGTACCCAGGTCAACGGCTCCTGATAATCGTGCGCCACGTGCTGATAGAAGGCTTTGTATTCGTCGTCGCTAATCTCGGTCTTCGGGCGCGCCCACAATGCGCTGGCCTGGTTGACGGTCTCTTCCTCATCGGTAGCCTTCATGGCCTTGGCTTCTTCGTCCCAGGTTTCCTTGACCATGCGGATTGGCAGCGCGATGTGGTCGGAGTACTTGCGCAGAATCTCGCGGATCTTCCAGCCGTTGAGCAGGTCCTCCTGCTCGGGGCGCAGATGCAGAATCACTTCGGTACCACGACCCGGATGGTCGATCTCGGCAACGGTGTAATCACCCTCACCGCCCGAAACCCATTCAACGCCTGCGGACACCGGCACACCGGCCTTGCGACTGCGAACGGTGACCTTGTCGGCGACAATGAACGACGAGTAAAAACCCACGCCGAACTGGCCGATCAGGTTGGCATCTTTCTGGGCATCACCGGTCAGCGATGAGAAAAACTCCTTGGTGCCCGACTTGGCGATGGTCCCCAGATGGGCGATGGCTTCGTCCTTTGTCAACCCGATGCCGTTGTCGGCAATGGTGATCGTTTTGGCCTCGGCATCAATCTGTACGCGAATACCCAGCTCCGGGTCATTCTCGAACAGGCTGGCATTGGCTAATGCCTCATAGCGCAATTTGTCGCAGGCATCCGACGCGTTGGAAACGAGTTCACGCAGGAAAATTTCTTTATTGGAGTACAACGAGTGAATCATCAGCTGCAGGAGCTGTTTGACTTCGGCCTGAAAGGGCTTGGTTTCCGTAGTGGTGGTCATAAGTGTCTGAATCAGAAGAGTTGAACACGTGCTGTCGGCGCAGTTGAGGGCGAACAGTGAATTTTCAAGGGGTCATGCGTCAGGATCAAAACCCGGAACATCCAGAGCCACATAGGCGACTTCGATGATTTCCAGTTCCCGTTCCCCCTGGGGACTGTTAAATCGGGCGACATCGCCCTCCCGGAGCTTGATCAGCGCCCTGGCCAGCGGCGACACCCAGCTGATCCAGCCCTTGCCCGGATCGGCTTCGTCGATGCCAACGATACTGTAGGTAGCCTCGAGCCCGGTCTCGTCACACACCACCACGGTCGCGCCGAAGAACACCTGCTCACGATGCTGTTGCGCCGCAGGGTCAACCACCTGGGCATCTTCCAAGCGTTTCATCAGGAAACGGATACGACGATCAATCTCGCGCAAGCGCTTTTTGCCGTAAAGATAATCGCCATTCTCCGAACGATCGCCATTGGACGCCGCCCAGGAGACGATTTCCACAATACGCGGACGCTCCGTCTTGACCAGATACTCCAACTCGTCACGCAAGCGCGCGTGACCGCCCGGCGTCATGTAATGGCGTTGTTCAGTCGACATCGTTTCACAAAAAATTCATCAAACCAGCAGAAAAAACGCTTGCCAGTCGCATCGTTGCGGCGCAACATTGTGTCTGTGATTTTACGCTTTTTAAAAACATACCATGAGTAATAGCCCGCTCCACCGCAGCCTGGCCGGCCTGAAAGGGCTTGTTGTCGGCATCGCCAACGAACATAGCATCGCCTGGGGCTGTGCCGAAGCCTTCAAAGACGCCGGTGCCGACTTAGCCATCACCTACCTTAACGCCAGGGCGGAGCCTTATGTGCGGCCGCTGGCCGAATCGGTGGATGCACCGCTTGTTTTGCCAATGGACGTTGAGAACGACGCCGAGGTTGAGGCGGTGTTCAAAGCCATCGAAAAACAATGGGGCAAGCTGGACTTCCTGTTGCACTCGATTGCCTTTGCCCCGCTACAAGATCTACACGGTCGGGTCATCGACTCGTCGCGCGAGGGATTCAACCGGGCCATGGATGTTTCCTGCCATAGTCTGATCCGCCTGTCGCGTCTGGCGGCACCCCTGATGAAAGATGGCGGCGCCATCCTTACCATGAGTTACGAAGGTGCGAATCAGATCGCCCCGCACTACGGCATCATGGGCTTGGCCAAAGCATCGCTGGAGGCAGCCACCCGGGCGCTTGCCGCCGAGCTGGGCAGCAGTCAGATCACCGTCAACGCTATTTCGCCCGGTCCCATCGCGACCCGCGCAGCCTCGGGCATCCAGGATTTCGATAGCCTGATGCAAGATACAATCAATCATGCACCGCTGCATCGTCTGGTCACCATCGAGGAAGTCGGCGCGCTGGCAACCCTGCTGGCCAGTCCCGCCGGGCGCGCGATCACCGGCGATGTTATTCTGATTGATGCCGGTCGTCACATCATGCTCTAACCCTAAGGCTCACTCGTATGTCGCATTCACCCAGGGATTCATCGTCCACCAATGAACTGGTCGAAAACAAACCGTTTTCCGAACTCAAGGTCGGTGATAGCGCTACGGTCACCCGGACGATTACGCTAGACGATCTGCGTCTGTTTGCCGCCGCAACCGGCGACGCCAACCCGGCCATGATCGACCCGCAGTTTGCGGACAGCAGCATTTACCGGGAGGTGGTGGCCAATGGGATGTGGTCCGGCGCCATGCTGGTCAACCTGCTCGGCTGTCAGCTACCCGGACTCGGTACGATTCTAGTCGATCAGAATCTGCGTTTCCTCCGCCCCATTATGGTGGGCGACACCGCCACCTTCAAGATTACCGTTGAGCGTAAATACGAGCGCACGCAGCACGTGCTATTCGATGCCGAGGTGATTCTGGAAAGTGGGTTGCGCGCCATCACAGGCACCCTGGAAGTGCTGGCCCCTTCGGAAAAAATCATCCGGCCGCGCGTCAGTGTGCCGGAAGTCATTCTGTCAAATCGTGACGAACGATTACAGGCTTTCCTGAACCAGGCCAAAGGCCTGGACCCGGTCGTGACGGCTATTGCGCATCCATGCGATCGCGAATCCCTCAAAGGGGCCATACTTGCTGCGGAATATGGGCTGATCGAACCCATTCTGGTCGGGCCGACGGCACGGCTCCATAAAATCGCCGGGGAGGCCGGTTTGGCCATTGGCCGGTATCGGACCGTCGATACCGCTTACAGCCAGGAATCCGCCAGAATCGCGGTCGAACTGGTTCGTAACGGCGAAGCCGAAGCCCTGATGAAAGGCAGCCTGCACACCGACGAACTGATGAGCGCCGTCGTCAATCGTGAGCACGGCCTGCGCACCGCCCGGCGTCTGTCGCACGTGTTCCGCATGGAAGTCGAAACCTACGCCAAACCGATTCTGATTACCGATGCGGCCATCAACATCCACCCGGATCTTGAAGCGAAGGTCGATATCGTGCAGAACGCGATTGATCTCGCCCATGTACTGGGCATCGCCGAACCGCGCGTTGCGATTCTGTCGGCCGTTGAAACCGTGAACCCCAAGATTCAGTCGACGCTGGATGCGGCAGCACTCTGCAAAATGGCCGATCGTCGTCAGATCACCGGCGGCGTGCTGGACGGCCCACTCGCTTTCGATAACGCCATCTCGGCCGACGCAGCGCGCACCAAGGGCATCAAATCGCCTGTATCAGGTCTGGCCGACATTCTGGTGGTACCGGATCTGGAGTCCGGCAATATGCTGGCCAAACAGCTGGAATACCTGGCCAGCGCCGTGCCGGCCGGCATTGTCCTCGGCGCCAAAGCACCAATTGTTCTGACATCCCGTGCCGACAACGCGGAAACACGCATGGCGTCATGCGTCATCGCCGTACTGATGGCCAACGCCAACCGCCAAAAACAAAAGCCGGCTTGAGCAAAACTCAACGCCGACTTTTGTCGTCACTCACGGCTGCGGTTTAGCGGTTTAGTCGTTGCCGTCTTCGCTTGGCCAGTTCTTGATGAAGTTCTTGAGCATCCGGTTTTCAAAACCCTGCTCTTCCAGAACGGCTTTCGCCACATCCATGAATGACACCACGCCCATGAGCATCTTGCCATCCATGACCGGCACATAACGTTGGTGATGGTTGACCAGCAGCTCGCGCAAGGCTTCGATCGGCATGTCCGGGTGCGCAATCAATGGATCACAGACTTTAAAGTCTGCTACGGTCTGCGCCGACAGATCGCCTTTGGTCTTGCCCACGGCCTGCAGCACCTCACGGAAGGTGATCAGGCCGGACATTTCGCCACGATCCATAACGACCAGTGAACCGGCATCATGCTCGGTGAGTGCTGCAACCGCTTCTCCCAGACTCGCGCCTGAATGGGTCGTGTAGAGTACGTTGCCCTTGAGTTTGAGTATTTCCTTAACCAGCATAAACGTCCTACAAAAACGAGATGGCGCTTAAATTAGCGTTGCAGATCGGCCAGTTTGCCGCTCTGACCATTAAAGGTGTCGGCATCTGGCAGCGGTTCTTTGCGCTCTGAAATAACCGGCCAGTTTTTGGCAAGCTCGGCGTTCAGGGCGATGAAGCCCTCCTGACCGGCCGGCACATCATCTTCGGCGTAAATCGCCTCGGCCGGGCATTCGGCCACGCAAAGCGTGCAATCAATGCACTCGTCCGGGTCAATGACCAGAAAATTGGGGCCTTCGTGGAAACAATCTACCGGGCAAACATCCACGCAATCGGTGTATTTACACTTGATGCAGTTATCCGTCACAACGTACGTCATGGCATTCCTCTAAATAGGGAAGAAACA
>JBDLTT010000005.1:0-14623 GCA_039805725.1 Pseudomonadota bacterium
AGCAGACTTTCCATCACGACTTTCTGTTCATCCAGCCAGCCGTTCTGTGCAGCCGCCTTGAGCATCGCATACTCGCCGCTGACCTGATACACGGCGGTCGGCCGCGCGAAGGTGTCTTTGATCCGACGCACAATGTCCAGATAAGGCATGCCCGGTTTGATCATCACGATGTCAGCACCTTCGGCCAGATCCAGCGCGACCTCGTGCAGGGCTTCATCGGTATTCGCCGGATCCATCTGGTAGGTCATTTTGTCGCTCTTACCAAGTTGACCGGCAGAACCCACGGCATCGCGGAAGGGGCCATAAAAAGCCGAAGCATATTTGGCGCTATAGGCCATGATGCGGGTATTGACGTGACCCGCCGTTTCCAGCGCGACACGAATCCGACCAATCCGACCATCCATCATGTCCGACGGGGCCACCATGTCGACACCGGCTGACGCCTGTATGGTCGCCTGACGCACGAGCATATCGAGCGTGACATCGTTCAGCACATACCCGTGATCGTCGATGATGCCATCCTGGCCGTGCGACGTGTACGGATCCAGCGCCACGTCGGTAATGACGAGCAATTCTGGAAAACGCGCCTTGATGGCTTTGACCACGCGCGGCACCAGACCATCCGGATTAGCCGCTTCGCGTCCATCCGGGGTTTTGAGCGCAACGTCGATGACGGGAAACAGCGCGACAGCCGGAATGCCCAGGGCGGCCACGTCATCAAGGTGCGTGAGAAGTGTATCCGGCGAATAGCGATGAACCCCCGGCATTGACGCGACCGCTTCCTGCACGCCGACGCCCTCGCGCACGAAGACCGGATAAATCAGATCGTCAGTCGTCAGATGATGCTCTCGCACCAGACGACGCGTGGCATCATCGACGCGGACACGGCGGGGGCGAACCAACGGGAAACCAGCGTGGGTTGGGGAACTGCGGGTCATCTTATTCACTCACTGACAGCCGGGGACATCGTATCCCCTTCAGAATTTGATGCGGTATTGTCGCATAGGCCTAGCCAGCCTTTGAGGACGCGTGCAGCCTCGGCAACCCCGTGGCGCTTCAGGCTGGAGAATAATTGCACGCTCACCGGGCAGCCAAGATCGGCCAAATCGGTCTTGACCTGACGCAAGGTCTTGGTCTGCTCCTGTCGGCTCAACTTGTCCGCCTTGGACAACAGCACATGCACGGGACGGCCGGTCGGGGCAAACCATTCCAGCATCTGCCAATCCATCTCGGTCAGTGGCCGGCGGCTATCCATAATCACCACCAACCCCTTGAGCGGTTCTCGGGTTTGCAGATAGGGGCCAAGCAAGACATCCCACTGCTTTCGGACATCTTCGGGGACTTTAGCGAAGCCATAGCCGGGTAGATCGACAAAGTAGCGGTCCGGTGCAACGGAAAAGTAGTTCAGATGCTGCGTGCGTCCAGGTGTTTTGGAGACGTAGGCCAAACGGGTTTTACCCGCCAGGGTGTTGATGGCTGAGGATTTACCCGCATTCGAGCGGCCGACAAAAGCGACCTCGGCGACCGCGTCACCGGGCGTGTCGCGCAATTTAGCCACCGTGGTCAAGAACTCCGTGCGCGGAAAGGGATGCGTATGACCGGGATCCTTGGGGATCGGCGGGGGTGCGCTGGCCGGAGCAGCCGCCCGCTCCGAGCGCTTGAGCGCCTGTTTAGGCTTGGTTGCCGCTTTTTTAGGCGGCGTTTTGATGCGGGGCTTTAAAGTTTGGGGATCTGACACAATACGCCTCATGGATGTTGTATTAGAATAACAGCCTTAACGATCAATAAACCCTCCCGCTGCGGAGGGATTGCTAACCGTCCTGTTTGGAGTGTGGAGATGATCCGAGCTGTCGCATTCGCCCTGATGTGCTCTGTCAGCGCCCTGGCTGTCGCCCAAGAATCTAACGCCACGGCATCGCCGGCCGCCGCCACCGATGCGCCGGCCATCGCTAAAAATGTGTGTGCCGCCTGCCATGGACTGGATGGCAATAGCGCTATTCCTGCCAACCCGAATCTGGCCGGTCAACACGCCAGCTACCTTGCCAAGCAACTAAAGAATTTCAAGACGTCACCGGATGGCAAGCCCGCCTTGCGTCAGAACGCGGTGATGAACGGCATGGCTGCGCCGCTGACCGATGACGATATCAAGACACTGGCGACCTACTTCTCCAAGCAGACGCTAAAGCCGGCAGTTGCCAAGGACGAGAAGCTCACCGTCGAAGGTCGCAAACTGTGGCGCGCCGGTGATGCCAAGAAGGGCATTCCTGCCTGTGCCGGTTGTCATGGTGTCGCCGGTGCCGGCCTACCAGCCCAATACCCAGCACTGGCCGGTCAGCATCCGGATTACACGATTGCCCAGCTGCAGCAATTCCGCGATGGCGTTCGTGCCAACGATCCGGAAGGCATGATGCGAACCATTGCCGCCAAATTGACTGACAAACAGATGTCCGCTGTCGCCGAGTACGCGGCCGGTCTGCGCCAGTAATTGCTGCGCCCGGTTCAAAACAAGGCAGCCAGCAGGCTGCCTTTTTTACTGCGCCTTGAGCGCGGTTAACTCAATCGCATCAAAGCCTGCCGCTAATCGCGCCGCGTCGTTCAGGGGCGGTCGTGGCCAGGGTGCCTGATAACGTTTGATCAGGCCGCGATAGGTTTCAGCAACCGAGAGCTTTTGTTGAGCGCATAGACGGCGGAACCATTGGTCGCCAAGTGCGACATGACGGATTTCGTCCCGGGCAATCACGGACAACGCACGCAGTGAAGGTTTGTCGCCAACGCCCTGAAACCCGCGGAAAATCGGCGGCATGGCATCCAGCCCCCGCGCTTCCATGAGGCGTGGCACTAGCGCCATACGAACCAATACATCCTCGGCCGTCTCTTCGGCCAATTTCCACAAGCCGGCATGCGCTGGTAAGTCGCCGTAGTTCACGCCAAGCGCCCGCATCTGTTCGGTTACCAGACTGAAGTGATACGCCTCTTCAATCGCAACGCCAATCCAATCCCGGACAAATAACGCGCCGAGTACATGAAAACGCCAGGCGGCATCGAGCGCCAGATTGATGGCGTTGAATTCGATATGCGCAATCGCATGCAGTAGCGCGGCCCGACCTGCCGGATCGACGGCGCGCCGTTGTGGCAAATCAGCGGGGGGCACACAGATCGGGCGCTCGGGGCGTCCGATCTCGGCACATGACGGCGCCTTAACCAAGGCGAGTTCTTCAGAATCTGTCAGCGACAAATAACACGGAATCAACGTATCAACCGCAGCACACTTGTCGACTGCTAGCGTTGCGGCCCATGCCGTCTGCAATCGTTCCTGTAGGTCTCGCAAGATGGCCTCAGCCCTGTCGAGGTGATCGGCCGGGGCGCGGCATAAAGTTGACCACGGCGCGACCATCTTCATGTTGGCGCGGCGCCATTTTCCAAGCGTGGCCTTGGACGAGCTCAAAGGTCAGAGGGTAGCGTCCCTGTGCATCCTTCTGCCAATGCGCAAAGACCTGGTGCCAGAACTGCTTTGTCGTCAGACCACAAGGACTCATGGAATTGGCCGAGACCGATCCTGCGCGCTGTAATTCCCGAAGCGCTTGCCAGGGATCAGCGTAGGTGAGAGTCAGCGTTTCCATATCCATCACCGGATCAGAGAATCCGGCATGCACCAGCATGTCGCCTACATCATGCATATCGGTGAAGTCGTGAATGCGTGATAGGCGACCGACTAGGCCCATGGCGTGACGCAACTGCTTCAGGGTATCCGGACCAAAGGTACTAAACATCAGCAAACCACCAACACTGAGTACCCGGTTGAACTCCTTGAATGCTTCAGGCAGTTGGTTCAGCCAGTGTACGGCGGCATTGGACCAGATCAGATCGATGCTCTGTCCAGCAATCGGTAGTTGCCCCATATTGGCTGCGATACGTGCAGACTGCGCGCGACGCCCGCCATGGAATAAGCGGCGCATAAAGCCCCACGCGGCCTGCTCGGTGAGCTGCCCCTGGGTCAGCATCAAACCACTCTGGTCGACTCCGATCCAGGCAGCATCCGGATACCGCTTTTGCAAACTCAGGCGATCGGCGCCGAGTGCACACCCTGCATCCAGTATCCTGGCCGGTGTAATACGCACCATCGCCAGGCGCTCGTCCATGCGACGCGCCATCTCGCGATAGAAAAAATCATTCGCGGCAAAGTCTGGCGCCACGCGGTCAAAGGCACGGCGAATTTTGTCACCCCAACGGTCCTGGCGGAGTTGGGGCGGCGTGCCGGACATTAGATGCCTTTCAGCCCCAAGGTCGCAAACAGCTTCTGGTCACGTGACGTATCGGGGTTACCGGTCGTCAGCAATTGTTCGCCATAAAAAATCGAATTGGCACCCGCGAAGAAACACAAGGCCTGCAGCTCATCCGACATTTCCTGACGGCCCGCCGACAGACGCACCCAAGAGGTGGGCATCGTGATCCTTGCTGCAGCAATCATGCGGACGAACTCGATGCCATCAACCGGGTCCACACCCGCCATGGGCGTACCAGGGATTGGCACCAGGTTATTGATGGGCACCGAATCTGGCACCGGATCCAGATTGGCCAGCTGGGCAATCAGCGCAGCCCGGTTTTTGCGATTCTCGCCCATGCCAACGATACCGCCCGAGCACACGTGAATACCCGCCTGGCGCACGCGATCCAGCGTATCCAGTCGATCTTCATGCGTGTGCGTGCTAATCACTTCGCTGTAGTAGGCCGAATCGGTATCGAGGTTGTGGTTGTAGTAATCCAGGCCGGCAGTCGCCAGCTTCTCGGCCTGTCCCGGTTTCAGCATACCGAGCGTCACACAGGTTTCCAGTCCCAGCGCTTTCACGGACTGCACCATCTCGACGACCTGATCGAGATCCTTGTCTTTAGGCCCCCGCCAGGCCGCGCCCATACAAAAGCGTGAGGCGCCCGCATCCTTGGCTGCCTTGGCGGCTGTGATGACATCTTCCTTCGACATCAGCGCTTCGCGACCGACTTCCGTGTCATAGCGTGCGGACTGTGAGCAGTAACCGCAATCTTCGGAACAGCCCCCCGTTTTGATAGAGAGCAGCGTCGATCGCTGCACGCCATTCTCATCAAAATGTTCGGCGTGTATCGCATGCGCTTTCGCGAGCAACGACATGAAAGGCATCTCGATCAGTTCGAGCACGGCTTCGGTCGACCAACGACCGGTACCCTGGCTCGATGCCTGATGATTTTTTTGGCGCGGCGGTACGAAATTCAGGGGGATGTTCTCTGTTTGCATAGCAACCCTCTCAAATGGAGGCTCAAGACTTAAATAAGTGATAATTATGCCCGAAGCCCCCCTAGAACGACCATGATTCGATCGCTAGCTCAATTCGGCCTGACCCAACGCCTCGTCTCCTGGTGCCGGCAGATTGTCGTGCGCCCTGCGGCAGACTTGCTACTGGCGCAATCCTGTGCGCTCTGCCAGCTACCAAGCCACGCTACACCTGTCTGTGCGGCCTGCGCTCAGGACCTACCGGTTCTATCTGAAACCCGATGCCCACAATGCGCTCTGCCCCTCGGCTCGGCTCAGAGCACCTGCCCCGACTGCACCCGGCATCCACCAAAATTCGATGCAGCGCATGCCGCCTGGGCCTACGATTTTCCGATTGATAGTCTGATCCGGGATTTCAAATATGGACACCATCTCTATCTGGGTGGCTTCTTCGCCGAACATCTGGCTAAAACCGTGGAAGAGGATTTGATGGCATTTGGCCAAGGCAGGCCCGATCTCATTGTGCCGATGCCTCTGCATCCAAACCGTCTGCGCACCCGCGGCTTTAACCAAGCCGCCGAAATCGCCCGCCATCTCGCTAAGGAGCTTGGCATCCCCTGCGCTTTTGATGCCCTGATTCGCGTGCACGACACACCGCCGCAAGCTGGTCTGCCTCGTGACGAACGCTGGCGCAATCTGGTCGGCGCATTCGCCTGCCCCAGCCCACTCACCGCAAATCGGGTACTACTGGTCGATGACGTCCTTACGACGGGCGCCAGTCTTTCGGCATGTGCTGAGGTCCTGCGCAGCGCTGGCGTCAGCCGCGTGGATGTCGCGGTCGTTGCCCGTACCCTCGATACCGGTTCACGAAACTCATGAAAACGCCAACTGACCGCCGTCCGGCCATTGTGCTGGTCCACCCGGAAATCCCACCCAATACCGGTAATCTGATCCGTGTTTCCGCCGCAACAGGTTTTGAGCTGCATCTGGTCAAACCGCTGGGCTTCGATGTCGATGATCGCTCATTGCGTCGTGCCGGCCTGGACTATCACGATCAGGCATTTCTGCACATCCATGAGAATTGGTCGGCGTGCCTGCAGGCGCTGGGCTGCAGCACCATGAACACCGCCAGCGAGCGACGCTTGTTCGCCATGACGACCAAGGGTAGCCACCCCTATCATGAGATTTCATTCCGTCCGGACGATGTGATCGTCATGGGTTGTGAAACCAAAGGTTTACCGCAGGAGGTCTTAGAGGATTTTCCACCGGATCGACGTTTACGTATTCCGATGCGCCCCGGTATCCGCAGTCTCAACCTGGCCAACTCGGCCTCGATCGTCGCCTATGAAATCTGGCGTCAGAACGGTTTCGTCGACGCCGTTTAAGCCTTTATTCGGCGCGTTGCGCCCGGCTCATGAGCTGCGTCACGGCATCCTGGGCTTTGAGTTCCCCTGCAATCACAGCCGCAACGGCGCGCGCAATCGGCATCTCGACCTGAAGCTCGTTGGAAAGACGTGCGACCTCACGCGCCGTGCCCACGCCCTCCGCCACGTGACCCAAGGCGGCTAGTGTTTCATCCAACGTTTTGCCCTGCCCCAGCGCTAAGCCCACCTGACGATTACGCGACAAATCCCCCGTACAGGTAAGAATCAGATCGCCCAGGCCAGACAACCCCATCAGTGTCTCCCGGTGACCGCCAAGGCATTCACAGAGGCGGCCAATCTCAGCAATGCCGCGCGTCATCAGCGCCGCACGCGCGTTATGACCCAGCGATAGGCCATCGCAAATACCGGTGGCAATGGCTAAAACATTTTTTACCGCGCCGCCGACCTCAACACCCACCACATCACCGGAGGCGTACAACCGCAAATTCGGCGTATGTAGCCAATCCGCTAATTGTTCGGCCAGTGCCAGATCGCGTGAGCCCAATGTCACGGCCGTTGGCATGTGGCGGGCCACTTCCTGCGCAAAACTCGGACCCGACAAGGCAGCTGCGGCAACATCACCTAGCTCTTCGCGCACCACCTGATGTGGCAACAGACCGGTTTCCGGTTCGAAACCCTTGCACACCCAGACCAAAGGCGGCACCGGCCGTGTGCCATACAACGCCTTGAGCGCCTGCAAGGTCACGCGTAACGCAGCGACTGGTGTCGCCAGGATCAGCACATCGGACGAATACAGGTCAGCCAACTCACCCGTCGCCTTGAGTTCAGCCGGCAAGGCAATGTTGGGCAGGAACTGATGATTGATGTGATCCCGGTTGATGCTAGCCACGACTTCGGGCTCGCGCGCCCAGATGCGCACGTTATGACGCTGCGCCCAATTCGCGGCCAGCGCCGTACCCCAGGCCCCGGCGGCCAACACACCGATATTCAAACGGGCAGCGTGATTCATGCGCGGTTTGACTGGCGTAACGCGTTACTGAATGGTCGCCGACGCTTCAGCGGCTGCTTCACCTTCCGGTGCCTGTGCCATGGCGTCAAAATTCACCGGTTGCAAAACCACGGGCGGGAAGCCCGCACGAACCGTGGCATCAGAAACGGCTTCGCGCGCGTACGGGAAGAGAATATTCGGCACGGCCGAGGCGAGAAAGCCCTGTAGCGCCTCTTCCGGGATACCGGCAACACGGAAGATGCCGGCCTGTTGCACTTCCACCAAAAAATAGACTTTGTCCGCAGCCTTGGCGGTTACGGTGACCTGTAGCACCCCTTCAAACACGTCTGCACCGAGTTGACCAAAGGCCGTCTTGAACTGGATGCTGACCTCCGGCGCCTGCGGCTGAAGAAACACCTCCGCACCGCCAGGCACTTCCAGCGACATATCTTTTACATAGAGCTTCTCGATAGCAAACATCGGCTGACCAGGCGCCTGCTCGGCGTTTACCTGGGTTTCGTTGTTCTGATCGTTTTCGGCCATGACACTATCCTTATTGACTGGGGGACATCGATTAAAAAATTACGCCGGTTCACTTGAGCAGTGGATCCAGACCACCGGCCCGATCCAGTGCTGCCAGATCATCGAACCCACCAATGTGCGTTTCACCGATGTAGATCTGGGGCACGGTACGCCGCCCGGTGCGTGCCATCATGGCTTCGCGCTGTTCGGGCTCGAGATCGACACGGATCTTCTCGATCTCGGTCACCCCCTTGCTGTTCAGCAGCTGTTCGGCGCGCACGCAATAGGGGCAAACCGCGGTGGAGTACATCAGCACTTTAGGCATATGGAAACCTCAATCCTTAGTCTTTGGTGGAGCCACGCTTGAGCGGCAGACCGGCTTTTTCCCAGCCCTGGATACCGCCCTCAAGTTGGCAGACATCCTCGAAGCCGGCTTTGCTCAGCAAGCGACAAGCCGCGGCCGATCGCCGGCCTGCAGCACAAATAACCACGACCGGCTTCTTGCGATACTTTTCGAGCTTAGCCACGTTGTCCTGGAGCGCATTTAGCGGGATGGCGATGCTGCCCTGAATATGGCCAATTGCGACCTCGTGCTCTTCCCGAATATCGACAAAAACACCACCTTCGCGATCCTTGATCGCAATAGCGGCTTGCGGCGAGACGGCCTTGCCGCCCGGCTGGGCCACCTGACGCACCAGCAGGGCGCCGGATACCAGCATGATCAGCAAAAGCCCCAGATTCAAAGGCTGCAGAAAGAAATCCATGTTTTTCCCAAAAAAAGCATTAACTCGGTCGGGCGCGGCTAGAGTCCACGCCTTCGGCATTATAGAATAGCGGGCTGGAGCATTTATAGCGGATTAACCGAATCACGGACTTAAAACCATGAAAAAAATTGTGCTGCTGCGCCACGGCGAATCTTCCTGGAACAAAGAAAACCGTTTCACGGGCTGGACGGATGTCGATCTGACCGAAAAAGGGGTTGAAGAAGCCAAGCAGGCGGGCCGCCTGATGAAGGAGGCCGGCTTTGAATTCGACCAGGCCTACTCGTCGGTGCTGAAGCGCGCCATGCGTACCCTGTGGCTGGCACTTGAAGAAATGGATCGTCTGTGGATTCCGATTCAACGCAACTGGCGTCTGAATGAACGTCACTATGGTGCCCTGCAGGGCTTGAATAAAGCGGAAACTGCCGCCAAGTATGGTGATGACCAAGTGCTGGTCTGGCGTCGTAGCTACGACACACCACCGCCGGCGCTGGAGTTCGACGATCCGCGCCACCCGCGCTTCGACGCCCGTTACGCGGAAAAGTTCTCGGGGCTGACCGAGAAAGCGCTGCCGATGACCGAATGCCTGAAGGACACGGTCACTCGCTTCGTTCCTTTCTGGGAAGGCACCATTGCCCCGGCGGTTAAGGCCGGTAAGAGCGTGATCGTCGCCGCCCACGGCAACTCGATCCGAGCGCTCGTGAAGTACCTCGACAACATTTCGGACGCAGACATCGTCGAACTGAACATCCCGACCGGTATCCCGCTGGTCTATGAACTGGATGACGAAACGCTGAAGCCGATCCGTAGCTACTACCTGGGCGACCAGGAAGCCGCTGCCAAGGCTGCCGCCGCCGTTGCCCAACAAGCCCAACAAAAATAACTGATCAAACTGCACCCCCCACAGGATCCCCCGCATGGAACAAACGCCCCGTAAACCGCAAACCCCGTCGCAAGACTCCCCGTCGGCCAAATCCGGCTGGATGCGTTCGACGGGGTTCGGTCTGGTCGGCGTTATCGTCGGGATCCTGATTGCGCTGCAAATTCCTGCATTCGCCGAAAAACCGGCACCGGCTGGCCAAACGACCACTGGCCTGCCGATCCAGGATCTCCGTACCTTTGCCGAAGTCTTTAACGCCATCAAGCAGGGCTACGTGGAACCGGTCGAAGACAAGAAGATGATCAGCAACGCCATCTCCGGCATGGTTACTAATCTCGATCCGCATTCAACCTACCTGGATGCCGAGGCTTTCAAGGAACTGCAGGTAGGCACGCAGGGCGAGTTTGGTGGTTTGGGCATCGAAGTGGGCATGGAAGATGGCTTCGTGAAAGTGATCGCACCCATTGAAGATACCCCGGCTGCACGCGCCGGTCTGAAGACTGGCGACCTCATCGTCAAGATCGGCGACACGTCGGTCAAAGGATTAACGCTCAATGAGGCCGTCAAGAAGCTGCGCGGCAAACCCAAGACGGATGTCACGTTGACCATCGCCCGCAAGGGCATGAACAAACCGCTCGTCGTTACGTTGACGCGCGAAATCATCAAGGTTCAATCCGTCAAATTCAAAATGATTGAACCGGGTTACGGCTATATCCGCATCACCCAGTTCCAGGAAAACACCACCGAGATGCTGGCCAACGCACTGAATCAGCTCTACAAGAACGGTCCGCTCAAAGGTCTGATTCTGGATCTGCGTAACGATCCGGGCGGCCTGCTCAATGGCGCCGTTGGCGTTGCCGCCGCTTTCCTGCCGGCGGATAAGCTGGTCGTTTCCACCGATGGTCGCGCCCCGGATGCCAAACAGAAGTTCTATGCCAAGGCAGAAGACTATCAACGCGGCCGTGATGACGAACTTCGCAATATCCCCCCCGGTGCCAAAACCGTGCCGATGATCGTACTGGTCAACGGCGGCTCGGCGTCGGCCTCGGAAATCGTCGCTGGCGCGTTACAAGACTACAAGCGCGCTACCATCATCGGCACCCGCACCTTTGGCAAGGGCTCGGTCCAAACCGTGCTGCCGCTGCCGGGTAACACCGCCATCAAACTGACCACCGCGCGTTACTACACCCCGAACGGCCGTTCGATTCAGGCCAAGGGGATCGATCCAGATGTCGAAATCGAAGAAGTGCCTGGTGCCAAGAAGAATGGTCTGTTGCGTGAAGCGGATCTGGATGGTCATTTGACCAACGGCCAGGATAAAGACGCCGAGAAGAAATCCGATAAGCCCAATGGCAAATCCAACGGCAAAGACAAGGACGACGAATTCGCCGGTCTGGCCATCGCCGACTACACCACCGCCAAGGATCGCCAATTCGTCGAAGCCATCAAGCGCCTGGGCGGTAAACCGCCAGTCGCGGCCAAAGAGACCGCTAAAGACGGCAAAGCCAGCGCGCCTGCGGCAACCACAACGGAAACGCCCGCAGGAAAATAATCCGTCATGAATGACCAGCAACTGCTGCGCTACAGCCGGCATATTCTGGTCGACGAGATCGGCGTTGAGGGGCAGGAAAAGCTTCTCACCGCCCATGTGCTGATCATCGGTGCCGGCGGCCTCGGTTCACCGGCCGCACTCTATCTGGCCAGCGCCGGTGTCGGCACACTCAGTATCGCTGACGGCGACACCGTCGAACTGAGCAACCTGCAGCGCCAAATTCTGCATAGCGATGCCACCATCGGTACCGCTAAAACGCAGAGCGCACAACAGGCACTGGCGCGAACCAATCCCGACTGTATCGTTCAGCCGTTGCCTCGGCTCGAAGACCAAGCACTCCGGGATGCCGTAGCACACGCGGATGTCGTGCTCGACTGCAGCGACAATTTCGCAACACGCTACGCGCTCAACCGTGCCTGCGTCGCCCTCAAGAAACCCCTGGTCTCTGGCGCCGCCATCAAACTGACCGGACAACTCTTTGTGTTTGACCCACACCAGCCGCAAGCGCCCTGCTATGCCTGTCTCTACCCGGAAGAAGGCCACGATGAAGAACTGCGCTGCGCCACCACCGGCATCCTCGCGCCCGTCACCGGTGTCATTGGCTGCATGCAGGCCGTGGAAGCCATCAAACTCATTACCGGCTTTGGCCAAGCAGCTACCGGCCTACTGCAACGCTATGACGCATTGACTGGCCGCTGGACGGCTTCAAACGTCACCCAAGACCCACACTGCCAAACCTGTTGGAAATAGCGTCGCCCAATTGAATGCGGGCAAGCGAATTCATTTATCATCTATGGGTATCTAGCCCCTATAGGTTGCTCCGGTGAAGTTTTCAGAACGCGATGTTTGCACCAAATTCATCACCCCTGCCGTCGTTGCAGCGGGCTGGGATTTGCAAACGCAAATCCGGGAAGAAGTCAGCTTTACCAAAGGCCGCATCGTGGTACGCGGCAAACTGCATAGCCGTGGCAAAGCCAAGCGTGCCGATTACATACTTTACGCCCGCCCGAACCTACCCATTGCCCTGATCGAAGCCAAGGATCAGTCCCATAGTGTGGGCGATGGGATGCAACAGGCGCTCAACTACGCCGAAACGCTCGATATTCCGTTTGTGTTCTCCAGCAATGGCAAAGCATTCCTGTTACACGACCGCACGGGCACGTCGTCTCAAGTTGAAACAACACTTGATCTAACCGACTTCCCCTCGCCAGCCGACCTCTGGGCCCGTTACTGCACCTGGAAAGGCCTGAGCGGTGACGCCATCACCACGGTCGAAACGCCGTATTACGATGATGGCTCGGGTCGTACTCCGCGCTATTACCAAGCCAACGCCATTAACCGCGCTGTCGAGGCCGTAGCCCGTGGGCAGCAGCGAATTCTGTTGGTCATGGCCACCGGCACCGGTAAAACCTATACCGCCTTCCAGATCATCTACCGGCTCTGGAAAGCTAAGATCAAGAAACGCATTCTCTTCCTGGCCGATCGCAACATTCTAGTTGATCAAACCCGTACCAACGACTTCAAACCCTTTGGTCCGGCCATGACCAAGATCGAGAAGCGTCAGGCCAACAAAGCCTATGAGATTTACCTCTCGCTCTATCAGGCGGTTACCGGCAACGAAGAAGAGAAGAACATCTACAAGCAGTTCTCACCCGACTTCTTCGATCTCATCGTTGTCGATGAGTGCCACCGCGGTAGCGCTGCTGAAGATTCGGCCTGGCGCGAGATCCTGGATTACTTCTCCAGCGCCACCCAGATCGGCATGACCGCAACGCCCAAAGAAACCAAGGATGTCTCCAACATCCATTACTTTGGCAAACCGGTCTATACCTACTCGCTGAAGCAAGGCATCGAAGACGGCTTCCTGGCGCCGTACAAAGTGGTTCGTATCGATATCGACAAAGACCTGGAGGGCTGGCGCCCCACCAAGGGCCAGGTCGATAAGCATGGCAACCTGATCGAAGACCGGATCTACAACCAGAAAGACTTCGATCGCAACCTCGTGCTTGAAGCGCGGACCGAACTCGTTGCGCAAAAGATCACCGAATACTTACGTGCCACCGACCCCTACGCCAAGACCATCGTCTTCTGCGAAGACATCGATCATGCCGAGCGGATGCGCCAAGCCCTCGTGAATCTCAACCCCGACTTGGTTAAAGAGAACCGCAAGTACGTCATGCGTATTACCGGTGACGAACAAGAAGGCAAAGCCGAACTGGATAACTTCATCGACCCGGAAAGCCGTTACCCGGTCATTGCCACCACCAGCAAGCTGATGACCACCGGCGTCGATGCCCAGACCTGCAAACTCGTCGTGCTCGATCAACGCATTCAGTCCATGACCGAGTTCAAACAGATCATTGGTCGTGGCACTCGCATCAACGAGGACTACGACAAATACTGGTTCACCATCATGGACTTCAAAAAGGCGACCGAACTATTCGCCGACAAAGACTTTGATGGCGAGCCAGTCGTAATCTACCAGCCTAAACCCGGCGAACCGCCTGTGCCCCCGGAACCACCGGGTGAGCAGGGAGACGGTCAGCCTGGCGACGTCATCATTGACCCGCCATACCCACCTTGGCCACCAGAACCGCCAGGTGAAAAGCGCATCAAATACGTGCTCGATAAAGGCGTACCGGTCTACGTGGTGGCCGAGCGGGTTCAATACTATGGCCCCGATGGCAAACTCATCACCGAATCGCTCAAGGATTACACCCGCAAAGCGGTCCGCAAAGAGTACGCCTCACTCGATGCCTTCCTACGCAAATGGTCTGCCGCCGAGAAGAAGCAAGCCGTCATCGAAGAACTCGAATCCCATGGCGTCTTGCTTGAAGCCCTGGCCGAAGAAGTCACCAAGAAGGAAGGCAAGGCTTTCGACCCCTTCGACCTGATCTGCCACATCGCCTTTGACCAACCGGCGCTATCCCGCAAAGAACGGGTCGAACAGGTAAAGAAACGGGATGCCTTCACCCAATACGGCGATCAAGCACGCGCTGTACTCAATGCCCTGCTGGATAAATACGCCGATGCCGGCATTGAGAGCATTGAAGACATCAAGATCCTCACGCTTGATCCATTCACACAGTTAGGCACCGCGCCAGAACTCATTCAGGCCTTTGGCGGTAAACCCGCTTATCTGAACGCCATTCACGAACTCGAACAACAGCTCTACGCATGACGACTTGAAAGAAGGAACGACCAGCCCGTAACGGAGGGCATCGCTTTTGAACGATTGCTCTGGTCGCTGCTTCAACTCTACCACTAACTTATTCAGAACCAACTATGTCACT
>JBDLTT010000006.1:0-24748 GCA_039805725.1 Pseudomonadota bacterium
CGCAGCAGATACGCCGGGTGATAGGTCACAATCACCGGAATACGGCGGCCGCCTTGCTCTCGATACTGCACGGCGCCGCGCAGGCTATGGATCGAATCGGCATGCCCCAGCAATGCGTAGGCCGCCGGTTTACCCAGCGCCACAATCACCTCGGGCTGCACGAGTTCAATCTGCCGGGTCAGGAACGCATTGCAGGCATCAATCTCCGGGCTTTCTGGCGTTCGATTTTCCGGCGGTCGGCATTTCACCGCATTCGCGATATAAACGCCCTGGGCCCGCTGCAGATTCAAGGCCGCCAGCATCCCGTCGAGCAATTTGCCGGCTTTACCGACAAAAGGTTGCCCGGCCGCATCCTCCTCGGCACCGGGCGCTTCGCCAACCATCATCCAGGTCGCCTGACGATCTCCGGAACCGGGCACGGCCTGCTTGCGCTCTTTGCACAGAGAACACGCCCGACATGCGCGAATCGCTGCTTCCAGACTGTCCCAATCGCCGGCTGGCGCCCCGGCATGGTCACGCGCTAATGCGACCGTCGCATCGGTGGAAACAGGCCGTGCTGCTGGCGGCAGCGCAACGCGCTGATCGCCCGGACTTTCGATCCAGAAAGGATCAATGCCCATAGCCTGCAGCCACTGGGCGTCATTCAGTTGCCGACGGCGTTGCGGGTTCAACGAATTCCCGGGCGCGTCGCTCATGACGACCCTGCCTGCAATACGTTCACCATCAGTACGGCATCTTCACGGCCAGCGGCACGACCCTGTGTCGGGTCGGCGGGAATCGCGTAATAGTTCTTGCGCATGCCGGTTATTGTAAAGCCCGCCGATTCATAAAAGCGAATCGCACGGTCATTGCTCTGCCGAACCTCCAGAAACAGACGCTGTGCACCGCGCGCACGGGCCTCTGTGAGCAGTGTCTCAAGCAGCAGGCGTCCATAGCCGCGTCCAGCGTATTCGGGTGCCACGGTGATCGTCAGTAATTCCTCGTCGTCACCCGCGATCATCGCCACAAAATAGCCGAGCACGGGATTCTCCGTCTGTGTGCCATCGCGCAGTACGCAGGTGGGCCAGCCATGGCGTAACGCATCCCTGAAACCACTCTCAAGCCAAGGCGTCAGATGTTGTTGTGCTTCAATGGCGGCAACGGCAGGGATATCCGCCGCGGTCATCGCGGTCAGGTGCAGCGACATGACTAGAGGCTCTGCCCGGCCAAACGTTCGGCAGTCGTCAGCGCCACACGATCACGCACATAGACCGGCACGGCATCGGCCGGATCCTGTCGCTCGCCGCGCAGATAGCGTACCGCACCTACGTGGGCGAGTGCGTCTGCTGCCGGGTGTCTGGCAACGGCATCTTTCAGCCCGACATTTCTGCACCAGTCAGCCGCTGTCGGATACGCCTCGAGCGCCGTACCCGCTACGGCATGACAATCGCCGGGAATCTGCAATGTCGCCAGCGCATCGGGATTGATCAGACAGGGTTCGATCGTCGCTTGCCAACCTTGATCCGCCGTGCGTTGCCAGGCGGCGGCATAGATCTCGTTCATCCGCGCATCCAGCAAGGTGAGTATCTGGCTGTCGCCCGTCAGTTGATACGCGGATTCGGCCAGCGTTTCGAGCGATGACACCGGCACCAGCGGTTTATCGCAGGCCACCGCCAGACCCTGTGCCAGAGCGGCCGCCACCCGTAAACCGGTAAACATTCCCGGGCCGACATCGTAGACGATCGCATCCAGATCATTGAGGTGCCAGCCCGCTTCGGCCAATGCGCCGCGCAGCAGCGGCAACAGCGTTTCGGCATGGGGTTGCCCGCTTGGGCAGGTCAGCGTCTGAACATGCTGTGATGTCAGCGGGCCATCGTCAGCCCCGCCTGACCAGAGGCAGAAACTGCCGCGGTCGGTCGCCGTTTCCAGACTGAGCAGCTTGATCATGCGTTCTGGCGTGTTGCCCGATCAATGGTCATGATCGTGATCTTCTTCGTCTGCGAGTTCACCGAGCAAGACAACGGCCTGCGCCATGATCGCCTCCTTGCGGCCAACGGCGTCCAGATGTTCGTTGGTCTTCGCCTTCACGTTCACATCCTTCTCGGGCAGATCCAGATCGGCCGCAATATTGGCGATCATGGCTGGCACATGCGGTGATAGCCTGGGGCTCTGCGCGATGACCGTCGCATCGATGTTGAGCACGCCATAGCCGGCTTCCGCGACGCGGCGCATCGCTTCGCGCAGCAGCGCACGGGAATCGGCACCGGCGAACTCGGGATCGGTATCGGGAAAATGAAAGCCGATGTCACGCAACGCCGCACCACCCAGCAGGGCATCGGTGATGGCGTGCAACAGCACGTCGGCGTCCGAATGGCCGTCCAGGCCATGGGTATGGGGAATCTCGACGCCGCCGATGATCAGCTTGCGGCCTGCCACCAGGGCATGGATATCGTAGCCTTGTCCGATACGGATCATGAATCGCTCCTATTGCCTATTCGTTGGCGGCAGCAAGAATCATCGACGCCAGCGCCAAATCTTCGGGATACGTGACTTTCAGATTGGTCAGACTGCCCGTCACCAGCCGTGGGCGCAGCCCCAAACGCTCAATCGCCGATGCCTCGTCGGTGATTATCGTGCGGTCACCACCGGAGAGCGCTTGCTGGAGTTGCCCGATCCGGAACATCTGGGGGGTCTGCGCCTGCCAGAGTTGCCGCCGATCAATCGTCGCGTCGACCCGGGTCTCCGCATCGGCACGCTTGAGCGTATCGGCCACCGGGATCGCCAGCAGACCACCAACGGGATCATCGACCAGAGTGTCGATCAGACGCGCTAATTGATCCAGGTTCAGACAGGGTCGGGCGGCATCATGTACCAGCACCCAGTCCTCGCTATTCACATGAACTTGCGCATTTAACCAATTGATTCCATTGATAACGCTATCTGCTCTGGTCGCACCCCCCTCGCGCACGAGGCGGATGCGATCCGCACCCAGTGCCGGCAGACAGGCCTCGCCCCAGCCCGTGTCGTCCGGCGCCAGAACCACCACAACCCGCTCGATACGGGTGTCGGCCAGCAAGGCCTGCAAGGTATGCCGGATCAGCGGCGCACCATTCAGCGGCAGGTACTGCTTGGGTGTCTCGCCCCCGAAACGGCTGCCGGTTCCGGCGGCCGGGATCACGGCAAAAATTCGTCTGGACATGCGCCAATTCTATCAGCCCTCTATCAACCCTCTTTCCACCCACTATCGGATGAGCCGTCCCGCGCCCTATAATCTCGGGCTTGCCGGCAGCGCTGCCGGCGCCCAGAATCCCGTATGTCACGTACCCCAACGCCTGCATTGCCCCTGCTGCCCACGCTCCCCGCCGGAATCATTCCCCAGCGGTTGCCCGATATCGGCCAGCGCCACGTGATGCCGGCGATTCCACCCGGCGCCCAGAGCCTGCTCATTGCCCAACTGGCGACCCAAAAGACGCATCCGCTCATCGTTGTCTTTACGGCCGACGCCCTGGAACGTCAGCGTCTCTTCGACGAACTTCAGTGGTCATTGCCGGATAGTCGCATCCGTCAGCTGCCCGATTGGGAAACGCTGCCCTACGACCCCTTCTCGCCGCATCAGGACCTGATTTCCGAGCGGCTGGCCACCCTCTCTGCCCTGCAACGCCGGGAATGCGACATTCTGCTGGTCGCCATCCAGACTGCACTGCACCGCCTCCCGCCACCGGCTTTTCTGGCAGCGCATTCGTTCAGCTTCCGCCAGAAGCAGGCGCTCGATGAAGCGGCGTTGCGCGCCCAGCTGGGTCTGGCCGGTTATCAGGCGGTCACCAACGTGATTTCGCCGGGGGAGTTTTCGATTCGCGGCGGGTTGATCGATCTGTTCCCGATGGGCAGCGCGTTGCCGTTCCGGCTCGATCTGTTCGACCGCGAAATCGAAAGCATCAAGACCTTCGATGTCGATACCCAGCGCACCCTCTATCCGGTCAACGAAATCCAGCTCTTGCCGGCACGCGAGTTTCCCACCGACGACCGGAGCCGCACGCTGTTTCGCCAGCGCTTCCGCGAAATCTTCGAGGGGGATCCGGCCAAAACGGGGATCTACCGCGATGTCTCCCAGGGCACCTTACCCGCCGGCATCGAGTACTACCTGCCCCTCTTCTTCGAAGAAGGCGACACCGGCACGCTCATGGACTATCTGCGGCCGGCGGACGACTCGGCAGCCGCCCCGCTGATCCTCTTCACCGCCGATCTGAGCCCGGCCGTCCAGCACTTCTGGCAGGAGGTGCGCTCGCGCTACACCCTACACCGCGGCGACAAAGCACGACCGCTCATGCCGCCGGAAGCGCTCTTCCTGAGCGAAGAAAGCTTTTTCGCCGAATGCCGTCAGACCCCCCGCCTGATGCTGGGCGATGCGGCCACCCAAGCACAGGTCATCACGGCGCTGCCACCCATCAGCCTCGATCGACGCAGCGAAGACCCGCTCAGCGCCTTCCGCGAGTTCCTGACGCAGCACCCCGGCAAGACCATCGTCATCGCCGAAACGCCGGGACGCCGTGAAAGCATCCTCACCCTCTTGCAAGACGGTGCGCTGGCGGTTCGCGTCGCAGACACCCTTGCCGAAGCCCTGCAGACCGATGATGCGCTTGTCCTCATCACCGGCGCGCTGCACTATGGCTGGCAGATGCCCGGTCTGGCGCTGGTCACCGAATCCGAGCTCTTTGCCGGAACGCCGCGCCGCAAGAAACAGGCTCGTAAGAAATCCGGCATCGACAACTGGCTGCGAGATCTGACCGAACTCCGTATCGGCGACCCGGTTGTCCACGAAAGCCACGGCGTCGCCCGTTACCAGGGACTCACCCACCTCGATCTCGGCGATGGTGATACCGAATTCATGACACTCGAGTTCGCCAACGACGCCAAGCTCTACGTCCCCGTCTCGCAGATGCACCTGATCAGTCGCTACTCCGGTGGCGATCCGGATCATGCGCCGATCCATACCCTGGGGAGTGGCCAGTGGGAGAAAGCCAAGCGCAAAGCCGCGCTGCAGGCACGCGATACCGCCGCCGAGCTGCTGGCGCTGTACGCCACACGCGCCGCACGCCAGGGCCACGCCTTCGAATGGACAGAGAGCGATTATGAGCGCTTCGCGGATGGTTTCGGCTTTGAAGAAACCGTGGATCAGGCCGTCGCCATCGACGCCGTACTCTCCGACATGCGCTCCGGACAACCCATGGATCGTCTGGTCTGCGGCGACGTCGGATTCGGCAAGACCGAAGTTGCGCTGCGCGCCGCCTTTGCAGCAGTCGCCGGTGGCAAACAGGTCGCCGTGCTCTGCCCGACGACGCTACTTTGCGAACAGCATGCCGACAACTTCCGCAACCGCTTCGCCGACTGGCCCTTCAAAGTCGTCGAGCTCTCGCGCTTCCGTACTGCCAAGGAAAGCCAGGTCGCTCTCGATGAAATGGCCGATGGTCGTGCCGATATCGTCATCGGCACACACCGGCTGATTCAGAGCGACGTCAAGTTCGCACGCCTGGGGCTACTCATCATCGACGAGGAACACCGATTCGGCGTCAAACAGAAAGAACAACTCAAAGCCC
Source organism: Pseudomonadota bacterium (assembly GCA_039805725.1). Taxonomy (GTDB): domain Bacteria; phylum Pseudomonadota; class Gammaproteobacteria; order Burkholderiales; family Rhodocyclaceae; genus Fluviibacter. The sequence continues at coordinate 5,574 of JBDLTT010000006.1, forward strand.
TGCGCGCCGAAGTCGACGTGCTGACGCTCACCGCCACGCCGATTCCGCGAACCCTCGCCATGTCACTGGAAGGATTGCGTGATTTCTCGGTCATCGCCACCGCGCCGCAGAAACGTCTGGCGATCAAAACCTTCGTTCACACCCTGTCGGACGGCATTATCCGTGAGGCCGTCCTGCGCGAACTCAATCGCGGCGGCCAGGTCTACTTCCTGCATAACGAAGTCGACACCATCGACAACATGCGCGAGCGCCTGGTGAAACTGGTGCCCGAAGCCCGCATCGTCATTGGCCACGGTCAGATGAACGAACGCGAACTTGAAACCGTGATGCGCGACTTCACCCAGCAGCGCGCCAACGTCCTGCTCTGCACCACGATTATTGAAACCGGTATCGACAACCCGCACGCCAACACCATTCTGATCAACCGCGCCGACAAGTTCGGTCTTGCGCAGCTGCATCAGTTGCGGGGCCGCGTCGGTCGTTCACACCATCAGGCCTACGCCTATCTCATGGTGCAAGACATGAAGGGCCTGACCAAAGCCGCCAAGCAGCGCCTCGAAGCCATCCAGATGATGGAAGAACTGGGCTCGGGTTTTTACCTGGCCATGCACGATCTGGAGATTCGCGGCGCCGGCGAAGTGCTCGGCGATTCGCAATCGGGCGAGATTCAGGAAGTCGGCTTCGCCCTGTTCAGCGAAATGCTTAACCGCGCCGTCAAGGCCATGAAAGCGGGCGAAACACCGGATCTGGAACAACCGCTCGGTATCGGCACCGAAATCAATCTCCGCGTACCGGCCTTGTTGCCCGATGTCTATTGCCCGGACGTGCACGAACGTCTTAACCTCTACAAGCGGCTCTCCAACAGTGATAACGCCGATGATCTGACGCTGCTACAGGAAGAGCTCATCGACCGCTTCGGCGCATTGCCGCCGCAAGCCGAATCGCTCCTGGCCACCCACCAGATCCGCTTGCAGGCCGTGCGCTGGGGTATGACCAAGGTCGACATCAATCAGGACCAGATCCTCATCCAGTTCGGCGCCAAAACGCCGGCCGATCCCGTGACCCTGCTCTGGCTCATCCAGAACCGGCGGGACATGAAACTCGCCGGGCAGGATAGAATCATCCTTTCGCGGCACATGCCGGCGCTTAGCCAGCGCATTCAGGCTTTTCGCGAACTTTGCGCGCTCCTGGAAAAAACGCCCGCCGAGCTCGCAAAGGCAGTAAAACACTCATTCAGTTAGCGGATCCGATCATGACTCACAGCGCCCATCAGCCCATCAACAACCTGCACATCGCCTCGTTCGATCCGATGCCGACGCCGGATGCCATCCAGGCAGAACTGCCGCTGACCGCCAAAGCGGCTGCAACCGTCTCGAATGGTCGTACCCAGCTGATCGACATCCTTGAACACCAGGATCCGCGCCCCTTCGTTGTGGTCGGCCCCTGCTCCATTCACGATCCGGTGGCCGGTCTGGACTATGCCCGTCGTCTCAAGGCGCTGGCCGATGAGGTCGCCGACGCGCTCATGATCGTCATGCGCGTCTATTTTGAAAAGCCGCGCACCACCGTCGGCTGGAAGGGCTACATCAATGACCCGGATATGGATGATTCTTTCAAGGTCGACGCGGGTATGGCGAAGGCCCGCCAGTTCCTGCTCGCCGTCAACGAACTCGGTTTGCCCGCCGGGACCGAGGCACTGGATCCGATCTCGCCGCAGTATCTGGGCGACCTCATCGCCTGGAACGCCATCGGCGCACGCACGACCGAATCGCAGACCCACCGCGAAATGTCCTCGGGTCTGTCGACCCCGGTGGGTTTCAAGAACGGTACCAACGGTGACCTGACGATCGCCATCAACGCCATTCTCTCGGCCAGTCGTCCGCACAGCTTCCTCGGCATCAACAGTGATGGCCGTGTCGCCATCGTGCGCACCAAGGGCAACCCCTACGGCCATATCGTACTGCGCGGCGGCGATGGTCGTCCGAACTACGACACCGTCTCGGTCACCCTGGCCGAGAACGCCATGATCAAGGCCAAACTGCTGCCCAACGTCATCGTTGACTGCTCGCACGCCAACAGCAACAAGAACCCGGATCTGCAACCGCTGGTCATGGCCGATGTCATCAGCCAGATCGTCGCTGGCAACAGGAACATCACCGGTCTCATGATCGAGTCAAACCTCGTCGCCGGTAACCAGCCGATTCTGGCGGATCGCAGTCAGATGACCTACGGCTGTTCGGTGACCGATGCCTGCGTCAACTGGCCGACCACGGAAGAGATGATTCGCGACGCGGCCAAGCGCCTGCGCCCAGTCCTCGATGCCCGCAAAGGCTAATCCATGAACGATCTGGTCGTCTTCGGCGGGCCCGTTCCCACCTATCTGATCGAATCGATTCAGTCTCAGCTCAAACCCGCCGCGGCCAAACCTCAGGGGGTGCAGGCGATCCGCTTCACCGCCGTTCAGGCGGCTACTGGCGGCGATGTGCCGGAAGCAATCCGTCACGGCCTCGCCAACGAGCAGCTCGATTGGGCGGTCGTCCCCGCAGGCCGCGCGCTGAATGACTTCAAACTGGTGGTCTTCGACATGGACTCGACCCTCATCAATATCGAGTGCATCGACGAGCTGGCTGATTTTGCCGGGCGCAAGGCCGAAGTCTCGGCCATCACCGAAGCCGCCATGCGCGGCGACATGGATTACCGCGAAAGCCTGAAGCAACGCGTTGGCGTGCTGGCCGGTCTCAACGCCCGGGTACTGGCGCGGGTCTTTTCCGAACGGCTGCTGTTGAATCCGGGGGCACGCGAGCTGCTCGACGCCCTACAGAACGCGAATATCCATACCGCCCTGCTCTCCGGTGGGTTTACCTACTTTACGGAACGTTTGCGGATCGAACTCGGCCTGGATTTTGCCACCTCGAACGAACTCGAAATCGTCGGCGGCAAACTCACCGGCCGTGTCGTCGGCGACATCGTCGATGCCCAGGCCAAGGCCGACACGTTACGGGCATTGACCCAAGAATTCGGACTCACGCAGAACCAGGTCATGGCGGTGGGCGATGGTGCCAACGATTTACTGATGATGGCCACTGCCGGCACCTCCGTGGCGTATCACGCCAAGCCGGCCACTCAGGCCAAAGCCACCCACGCCATCAATCACGGTGGCCTTGACGGTATTCTGAACCTCTACCCACCCCGATAACCGCCAGACCAGACGGCGGTTTCAAAAGACTCAGCGCGCTTCGCGCAGTCGGGCGTTCAGCTCATCAACGACCTCGGCCCAATCGGCATCATCTTCGATTTCTTCGGCCAGAAACGTCGCCTGCGAGGCTGTCCAGAATGCGGCCTCCTGCAGCAGGCAATGATCCGGTAATGGCCGGTGAAACTCGATAAAGGCATCGATCTGCGCTGTCTCGCTTGGCAGACCCAGTTGCTTGAACAGATTGTTCATCGAATGAATCGGGGCATCCATCAGAGTCTCCTATTTTTCGTCGATCCAGGACTGCTGGATCGCCTCCAGAATACGCTCACCGCAACGTTTGGGATCATCATCGAAATCAGGCAGTGCGGCAACCCAGTGCATCAGATCGACAAAATTAATCTTGGTCGGATCCTGATCCGGATGCGCTTCGATCAGCGCTTCGGCAATCTCGAGGGTATCAGTCCATTTCAATCCCATGATTAGCGTTTCCCTTCGCGTGTCATATTGATCGAATATTTGGGTATCTCGATGACCAGCGGTGTTGCCGCCACCATCGCCTGACACGACAGGCGGGATTCGGGTTCCAATCCCCATGCCTTATCAAGCAGGTCTTCTTCCAGCTCTTCGGGTTCATTGAGCGAGTCATATCCCGCACGAACGATCACGTGACAGGTCGTACAGGCGCACGAGCATTCGCAGGCGTGCTCGATTTCGATACCATTCTCCAGCAGGGTTTCGCAGATCGATACCCCCTCCGGAGCCTCCAGAATCGCACCCTCCGGGCAATACTCCGGGTGCGGCAACACGGTGAGTTGGGTCATTTCGGTTCCTTCACAGCCGGTTTTGCAGAATTTGGCTGATGCAGCTGTTCAATCGTCGCCTCGACAGATTCTATCGACTTTCCAGCCAGGGCGCGGTTCACGGCCTGATTCATCCGGCGACCGGCAAATTCTTTGCAGTCGGCATCCAGATCATCCATGGCAATCGTAATCTGCCTGCGATTACCCGACAGATTCGCCGTCTCCAGCTTAACGATGCCCGATTCGATCAACTGGGCCTCCTCATCATTCAGTAAATGCCGGTCCTCCTGCAACGCCGAACGCACCGCCTCGATCAATCGTTGGGCGTCGACCTGGGTCTCTTTGAGCGCACGGGTCTGCGCATCATCACGCGCATTGTCGACGGACGCCTTGAGCATCCCGGTGATCTGATCATCCGATAGCCCATAGGATGGTTTGACTTCAATCTGGGCCTCGACACCGGTGGTCTGTTCACGCGCGGTCACCGACAGCAGCCCATCGGCGTCAACCTGAAAGGTCACGCGAATGCGCGCCGCGCCAGCCACCATGGGCGGAATACCGCGCAATTCAAAGCGCGCCAGCGAACGACAATCGTCGACCAGTTCCCGCTCACCCTGGACGACGTGAATCATCATCGCCGTCTGGCCGTCACGATAGGTCGTAAATTCCTGCGCGCGGGCTACTGGCAGCGTGGCGTTACGCGGAATCACCTTCTCGATCAGCCCCCCCATTGTCTCCAGACCCAGCGATAGCGGAATCACATCCAGCAGCAACCAGTCTTCACCGGGTGCACGGTTACCGGCCAACAGGTTCGCCTGAATGGCGGCGCCCAGGGCCACGACCTTATCCGGATCCAGATTGTTCAGCGGCTCCTGCTTGAAAAACTCGGCAACGGCACGCTGGATCAACGGGATACGTGTTGCGCCGCCCACCATCACGACACCCTGAACATCCTCCGGGCGCAACCCGGCATCGCGCAGCGTTTTCTTCACCGGTTGCAGGGTTTTGGATACCAGCGTCTGGCTAATCTCGGCAAAGGTCGCCATATCGATGGTCAGGTCGACAATCTCGCCGGATGCCAGTCGGGCCGTGATCGGTGCCTCGGGATGTGCGGAGAGATACTCCTTGGCTTCACGCGCACGTACCAGCAACAGCGCCGTATCTTCCACGGTCGGTGGCGATTTCAGTTGCGCCTTCTCGAGGATCCAGCAATAAATACGGCGATCAAAATCGTCGCCGCCCAGCGCGGAATCGCCACCTGTCGCCAGCACTTCGAATACGCCCCGCGTCAGACGCAGCACCGAGATATCAAACGTACCCCCGCCCAGGTCGTAGACAGCATAGACGCCTTCGGCCGAGTTATCCAGGCCGTAAGCGACAGCCGCCGCCGTGGGTTCGTTCAGCAAACGCAGCACATTCAGACCGGCCAGGCGTGCGGCATCCTTGGTCGCCTGACGCTGCGCATCGTCGAAATACGCCGGCACCGTAATCACGGCACCCACGATTTCCTGCTTCAGCGTCTGCTGGGCGCGCTCGTTCAATACACGCAGAATCTCGGCCGAGACCTCGACGGGTGTCTTCACGCCCTGACGTGTCTTTACACTGACCATCCCGGGCACATCGACCAGATCGAGCGGCAGGTTTTCGCGGTGCTCGATATCGGTATAACCGCGCCCCATCAGGCGCTTCACCGAGGCGATCGTGTTTTTCGGATCCTTGGCGATCGCTTTCAGCGCATCGTAACCGACCTGCACCGAGCCATCGTCCAGGTAACGCACCACCGACGGCACCAGCGTGCGGCCATCGGCATCGCTCATCACGTGCGCCATGCCGGAACGGACGCTGGCAACCAGCGAATTGGTCGTCCCGAGATCAATCCCGATGGCGTGACGGGTCTGGTGCGGGAGCGGGCTTTCCCCGGGTTCGGCAATTTGCAGCAGGGCCATGAAATTCGACTTTTTTAATCAGGTTTGAAACAGGGTGATTCTCTGGCGGTCTCAGAGATCTTCCAGATCAAAGATCGCGTTATCGATCTCTTCGTATAATTTTTCCAGAAACATCAGCTGGCGCACAGCCTCGACTGCCGGCTGGGTATCCGAATCAGGCGTCAAGGCATCCAGACGCGCGCTCAGGTCGGCATAAGCCGTGCGGATCGCCTCGCTGATGTTGTTTTCCAGCGTCTGCAGCGCGTCCAGATCTTTGCCGGCGCGGGCATCGGCCACCTGTTCGCGCCATTCCATCTGCAGCATCAGAAACGCTGGCGACATGGCCGTATTCGATTCCGCACCAATATCCACCCCCGCCAGCGACAACAAATACGTCGCACGCTTCAGGGGTGAACGCAGCGTCTGATAGCCCTCGTTGATTTGCGTTGCCAGCATCATCGAGGCGCGTCGCGCGGCATCATCGGCCGCTGCAAAGCGATCCGGATGAACTTCGCGTTGTAATTCGCGAAAGCGCGCATCCAGCGCCGCCTGATCAAGGTCAAACGACCTGGGGAAGCCCAGCAGCGTAAAAAAATCCGCGTTGAGCAGATCAGCGGTAACCGCAGGGGCCGCCAGATCAGACATGGAAGGATTCACCACAACCACATTCGTCCTTGACGTTGGGATTGTTGAATTTGAACCCCTCGTTCAATCCCTCGCGGGTGAAATCCAGCTCGGTACCATCCAGGTAGGCCAGGCTCTTCGGATCGATCACGATCTTGACGCCGCTCGACTCGAAGACCAGATCATCCGGATTCAAATCATCGACGTATTCGAGCTTGTAAGCCATACCCGAGCAGCCGGCCGTACGCACGCCCAGACGCAGGCCGATGCCCTTGCCACGCTGGGCCAATGCCTTGCCCACATGTTTGGCAGCGGCTTCTGTCATCGTCACACTCATGATGCTTCTTCTCCGATCAACCGTTTCAGGAACCCAGCTTCTTCTTGTAGTCGGCCACAGCCGCCTTGATGGCGTCTTCGGCCAGAATCGAGCAATGGATCTTCACCGGCGGTAGCGCCAGCTCTTCGGCAATCGCCGTATTCTTGATCTCGAGGGCTTCATCGACGCGCTTACCCTTGACCCATTCGGTCACCAGCGAGCTGGAGGCGATCGCCGAACCGCAGCCGTAAGTCTTGAATTTGGCGTCTTCGATCACGCCTTCCTTATTGACCTTGATCTGCAGTTTCATCACGTCGCCGCAGGCCGGCGCACCGACCATGCCGGTGCCCACACCCTCTTCCTCCTTGCCGAAGGAACCGACGTTACGGGGGTTCTCGTAGTGATCAATCACTTTAACGCTGTATGCCATGGTATGACTCCTTCTCTCTAATCGGGGCGCTTAGTGGGCAGCCCATTGAACCGTATTGAGGTCGATGCCTTCCTGAACCATCTCCCACAGGGGCGATAGTTCGCGCAGACGACCAATCTGCTTGTGCAACAAATCCACCGTGAAATCGATTTCTTCGGCCGTCGTGAAGCGGCCAATCGAAAACCGGATCGACGAATGCGCCAGCTCGTCGTTCAGGCCCAGCGCACGAAGCACGTACGAGGGTTCCAGCGATGCCGATGTACAGGCCGATCCCGACGACACGGCGATATCCTTCACCGCCATGATCAGCGACTCGCCTTCGACATAGGCAAAACTGATGTTCAGGTTGTGCGGGACGCGGTGCTCGAGATCACCATTGACATAGATTTCGGGAAGATCCGACAGCCCCTTGAGCAGACGATCGCGCAGCGCGCGGATACGCTCGTTCTCGCTCTTCATTTCCAGACGGGCGAGACGGAATGCCTCACCCATACCCACAATCAGGAAGGTCGGCAGTGTCCCCGAACGCATACCGCGCTCGTGGCCGCCACCATGCATCTGCGCCTCCAGGCGCACGCGCGGTTTGCGACGCACATACAGCGCGCCGATGCCCTTCGGACCATAGGTCTTGTGCGCCGAGAAACTCATCAGATCGATCTTGAGCTTCGACAGATCGATATCGATCTTGCCCGTCGCCTGGGCGGCATCGACGTGGAACAGAATGCCTTTGCTGCGCAGTAGCTCACCGATCTCGGCGATCGGCTGGATCACCCCGATCTCGTTGTTGACGGCCATGATCGATACCAGAATCGTATCCGGACGCAGTGCGGCTTCCAGCGCCGCCATATCGACCAACCCGTTCGGCAGCACATCGAGATACGTCACTTCAAAACCCTGACGCTCGAGCTCGCGCATCGTATCGAGTACCGCCTTGTGTTCCGTCTTCAGGGTAATCAGGTGTTTGCCCTTGTTCTGATAGAAGTTGGCGGCGCCCTTGATGGCCAGGTTATTGGCCTCGGTCGCACCAGACGTCCAGACGATTTCCTTGGGGTCGGCGTTGACCAGGGCAGCCACCTCGGCACGGGCATTTTCCACGGCCGACTCGGCTTCCCAGCCATACTGGTGCGAACGCGATGCAGGATTACCGAACTTTTCGGTCAGGTAAGGCAGCATCGCTTCGACCACGCGCGGGTCGATGGGGGTGGTTGCCGAGTAATCCAGATATACAGGGAACTTCATGTCAGACTCCAGAGTAAACCGTCAGGCCACCGCGGCAAAGCGCAGTAGCTGACCTAAAACCACGTCCAGTTGTGCAACAAAGCGTTCAACGGACTCCCGATCACTTGCCGCGTAGGGCATCATGCCCAGACTGATCCGGATGGCGCCTTTGGCCAGCACCGGATCAATGCCCATCGCCTGCAAGACCGGCGATACGCCGGCTTTGCCCGAACCACAGGCGGCGCCACTCGAAATGGCCACGTGCTGACGATCCAGCAGCGAGACCAGCGTCTCCCCGTCAATTCCGGGAAACGCGGCATACGTTGTATTCGGCAGACGCACGACCTCGGCGCCAAAAATCACGGCACCGCGCTGACGCAATGCCTGCTCTAGCCAGGTCTGGCAGTCAAGCGCATGTCTGGCTCTGGCGGCCAGGTCGGCAGACGCACGCTCACACGCCAGCCCGAAACCGACGATCGCTGCCACGTTCTCGGTGCCCGAACGTAAGCCACCCTCTTGTCCACCGCCGTAAATCATGGGCTGCATGGGCAGCTCGCGATCACGGACCAGTGCCGCAGCACCTTTGGGCCCGCCCACCTTGTGACCGGAGATCGTCAGCGCCGAGACACCGGCATTGTGCAGATCACGAAAACTTAACGGGTGTTTGCCAAAAGCCTGCACCGCATCGCTGTGACACCAGCCCTGATGGCTCGCACGAAACGCCCCGGCCAGTTCGGCCACGCTTTGCACTACACCCGTTTCGTTATTGGCCATCATCACCGAGGTCAGCGTTGTCTGGGCAGGCAGCGCAGTCACGGCCGTCTTTGAAATCACGCCCTGCGCATTTACTGGCAGCGCACTAAAACCATAGCCTTCCTGCTGCAAGGCACGCATCGGCGCCAGCACACACGGGTGCTCTGTTGCGGCACAGGCCAGATGGAGCAGCGCACCAGTCTCGGCACGATAGGCGCGGGCCAGACCTTGAATCAGAAGATTATTCGCTTCGCTACCGCTGGCCGTAAAGACCACTTCCGATGGATCCGCATCGATCGCCGCCGCAACCTGTTCGCGCGCCCGATCGATGGCCCGACGCGACAACCGACCCGACTCGTAGGTCGCGGATGGATTGGCGAACTGGGCCGTCATGAACGGCAACATCGCATCCAGCACGACGGGATCGACCGGCGTGGTGGCGTTGTGGTCGAGATACAGCGGTGCGCTCATGACGACTGATCCGGATCAGGCGGCCTGCGCCACGCCAAAGGCCACCGGTTTGGTCGATTTGGCCTCGGCCTGGGTCGCCAGACGCTGACGATTCGACTCGACCAGCCCGGCCAGATGAACCGAAGCCAGATAATCCAGCATCTTGCGATTCAGCGTCGACCACAGATCATGCGTCATGCAGCGATGATCCGACTTGCAGTTTTCGCGGCCGCCGCATTGCGTCGCATCCAGTGGCTCATCGACTGCGAGGATCACATCGGCGACGGAGATGCTCGCGGCATCACGCGCCAGGCAGTAACCACCGCCCGGTCCGCGCACGCTCTCCACGATGCCATGACGACGCAGTTTGGCGAACAGCTGCTCCAGATAAGACAGCGAAATATTCTGACGCTCACTGATCGCCGACAGCGTCACCGGCTTTTCACCGCCATTCAGACCCAGGTCAATCATGGCGGTCACCGCGAAGCGGCCTTTGGTCGTTAATCTCATGTCAGGCTCCTACGGAAGATGGACTCCGGCGTTCAATGCGAACCCCGTATATCCAAGTATTTTTATCAACTATAAGGACGCCGACCGAATTAGTCAACTATTTTGCTCAGGTATTGCGGATCAAATTTATCCGCCACCGCCTGGGCTTCGGCAACCGGCACCCCCGAGGCCTCCAGCTTTTTGAGCAGTTGCTCCAGGCGCTGGTCCGTCTCGGCCGCATGCGCCAGTAAGGCATGCAAGGCCTGGGCATATGGGTCACTGGCATCCCGGTTGATGGCATAGGCGGCAAAGCCGGCCTTGGCGGCCTGCGCGGTAATCGGCGTCTCGGGCTTGTCGTTCTCGATCACCCGCGCCGGGTTACCCACGGCCGTAGCGCCAGCCGGCACGTCTTTGACCACCACGGCATCGCTGCCGACGCGGGCGCCCGCACCAATCGTGATCGGCCCCAGCACCTTGGCGCCCGCACCAATCACCACCCCATTCTGTAACGTGGGATGGCGCCGACCCTTGTTCCAGCTGGTCCCCCCCAGCGTCACGCCATGATAAATCGTCACATCGTCGCCAATGATCGCCGTTTCACCGATCACCACGCCCATGCCGTGATCGATAAAAAAGCGGCGACCGATCGTGGCGCCCGGATGAATTTCAATCCCCGTCAGAAAACGCGAGATGTGCGACATGAAGCGCGCCAGCCAATACAGATGCCATTGCCATAGCCTGTGCGCCACACGGTGAAAGAGCATCGCGTGCACGCCCGGATAGCACGTCACAATTTCCAACGTGGAACGGGCGGCAGGATCGCGATCAAAAATCGACCGGATATCTTCACGAATGGACTTAAACATTGGCGGCTAACGTAATGATTTATGGCGATTTCGGTGATGCGACTCAGGTTCGCATCCCTGCTCAATTGTACTAATCCTGAGTTTTTTAATCAACCTTGTTGCGCTGGTCGGCGCCGGCCAGGGCACTGACAACCCCACGCAATATGTTGATCTCGTCGACCTCCAGCCGCGCACGTTCAAAGATCCGGCGGATCTTGGGCATCAACCGGCGCGGCCGCGCCGGATCATGGAAACCGGCGGCAATCAGCGCTGTCTCCAGCTGCGAGTAAAAACCTTCGACCGCATCCGATGGCGCCAGCGCCGATGCGTAGCGTGTGGCGCCCGCCGTTTCTGCTTCGGCCATGCCCGACTGTTCGCGCAGCAGATAGGTCATGATCTGCACCGCTGCCGCCAGGTTCAGCGAACCATAGTCCGGGTTGGTCGGAATACTCACTTCGGCACGACAGAACTGCAGCTCTTCATTGGTCAGCCCGTTGGTTTCGTTGCCAAACACAAAAGCCGATGGTGCGCCCGAAGAACCTTGCCATAACGCGTGCGCTGCCGACACCGCCGCGCGCGGCGACATCGGCGGCGGACCCAGTTCCCGGGCACGCACCGTCATACCGAACACGCCGACACAACCGGCAAGCGCCTCGGGCAACGACGCCACAATGGCACACGCCTCGAGCACATCGGCCGCGCCGGACGAACGGCGCAACGCCACCTCATCAATCGCACACAGCGGATTGACCAGAATCAACCGGGCGCCCTGCGCCAGACCCATCGTCTTCATCGCGCGCGCCACCGCACCGATGTTGCCCGGGTGCGAAGGCCGGCAAAGCACAATGCGCTGAGTGGCCAGGAAGTTGTCGGAAGCTTTGATGGGTGAAGAAAATTGGGTGGTCATTTCAACGGGTGATCCTGGATGCCAATATCGACCGGCAGGCGGTCAGCAGGTACAATACGCGCATTCCGGCGAACCAGTGTGGTTCCGCCACCTGCTCTGTGTCCCTGATATGCATCCCTTTCTGAACGTTGCCGTTAAGGCCGCACGTCGTGCCGGCCAGATCATCAACCGAGCCGCGCTCGAACTCGACAATCTGCAGGTTGCCCGTAAAGGTCAAAGCGACTACGTCACGCAGATCGATCGCGCCGCCGAGGATGCTATCAAGGAAATTCTGCTCGAGGCCTATCCGACCCACGGCATTCTAGCGGAAGAAACCGGCAAGACGCCGGGCAAATCCGAATTCGAATGGATCATCGACCCGCTCGATGGCACGACCAATTTCATTCATGGTTTTCCGCAGTACGCGATTTCGATCGCCCTGGCCCAGGAGGGTCAACTCGCGCACGGCGTCATCTACGACCCGAACCGCAACGAACTCTTTACGGCCAGCAAAGGCCGCGGTGCCTTCCTCAACGATCGTCGTGTGCGCGTCAGCCGTAGCGACCGTCTGGCCGATTCGCTGATCGGTACCGGCTTCCCCTATCGCGTGTTCGACCGCGTCGACGCCTACCTCGGCGCCTTCCGCGAACTCACCGAAAAAACTGCCGGCATGCGTCGCCCCGGCGCCGCTGCGCTGGATCTGGCCTACGTGGCCGCCGGCCGCCTGGACGGCTTCTGGGAGTTTGGTCTTTCGCCCTGGGATATGGCCGCTGGCGTGCTCATGATTCAGGAGGCCGGGGGCTTTGTCACTGATGTCAACGGCGATAGCGGTTATCTGAAATCCGGCGATGTCGTCGCGGGTGCGCCGAAGGTACACGCCCCGCTGCTGCAGATCGTCCAGAAACACCTGAAGCAGAACGCCGCCTAACGGAACACCAGCGGGCGCCCATGCCGACATGAGCAAGAAACCCTCTGCCAGCGCCACGGAACCCCAGCATACGCCCATGATGCGCCAGTTTCTGGCGATCAAGGAAACCGTGCCCGACACCCTCCTGTTCTACCGGATGGGGGATTTCTATGAGTTGTTCTTTGACGATGCGATCAAGGCCGCGCGCCTGCTCGACATCACCCTGACCAGTCGCGGCCAGTCCAACGGCGAACCGATCCGCATGGCCGGCGTGCCCTTTCATGCGGCCGATCAATACATTGCCCGCCTGGTCAAAGCCGGCGAATCCGTCGCCATCTGCGAGCAGATCGGCGACCCGGCCACGTCCAAAGGCCCGGTCGAACGCGCCATTAGCCGCATCGTTACTCCCGGCACCGTCAGCGATGCCGCGCTCATGGACGAGCGGCGCGAAAGCCATCTCATGGCCGTCTTCCCCAGCGGTGCGCGTGTCGGCGCCGCCTGGGTCGCCCTGGCCGCTGGCCGAGTCACGCTGGCCGAGGTCGCTAGCGAACAACTCGGCACCCTGCTCGGTCGTATCGACCCCTCGGAAATTCTCTTTCCCGAAAGCGCGACCTGGCCCGACAACACCTACAAAACCGCCCGCCGCGCCGACTGGCTGTTCGATGCCGAGAGCGGCGCCCGCACCCTGTGTACCGCGCTCAAGGTAAACACACTCACCCCCTTTGGCATCGACCCCGACGAAGATCAGCCTGCACTGGCCGCCTGCAGCGCCCTGCTCGATTACATCCAGGCCACCCAGTTCCGCAAAGCCGAACAGCTGGGCATCAGCAACGTACAGGTCGAACGCCCCAACCAGTATCTGCGTATGGACGCCATCACGCGGCGCAATCTGGAACTGACCGAATCGCTGCGCGTTACATCGCAACCCGGGGCCGACAACACCACCCTACTCAGCATTCTCGACAGCACCCGTACCGCCATGGGATCGCGTGCTTTGCGACATGCGCTGCATCACCCCTCGGCCGATGATCGTCTTCCCGACTGCCGGCATCGCATCATCGACACGCTCCTGCAACGGCAGGACCTGCTCGAAGCCTTGCGCACCCTACTGAACGGCTTCTGCGATATCGAACGCATCGCCGGCCGGATTGGGCTGCTGTCGGTACGCCCGCGCGAACTCGCCAGTCTGCGCGACACCCTGCAGCAATGGCCGGCACTCGCCGAGATGATCCGTCAATTGCACGGTAACGCCATCGACAACACGGCGCTCACCGAACTCACCGAACGACTTGGCAACCCCGAAGCGCCTGCCCGCATCGGTGCGCAGCTGGCGCGCGCCATCCGACCCGAACCCGCCGTCCATATCCGCGATGGCAACGTCATGGCCGATGGCTTTGATGCAGCGCTCGACGAGCTCCGTCATATCCAGACCCACTGCGGCGACTTTCTGCTCGAACTCGAGGCACGCGAGCGCGAGGCCACCGGCATCCCCACGCTCAAGGTCGAATATAACCGCGTGCATGGCTTCTACATCGAAGTCTCGCAGGCACAATCGGCCAAGGTGCCTGAACATTACCGTCGTCGCCAAACGCTGAAGAACGCCGAGCGTTACATCACGCCCGAACTCAAAACCTTCGAAGACAAGGCGCTCTCGGCCCAGGAGCGTGCGCTCAGTCGCGAAAAACTGCTCTACGACGAACTGCTGCAAGCGCTCCAGGCCGATGTGGTCACGCTCAAGGCGCTGGCGGCCGATGTGGCCGAACTCGATCTGGTCGGCAGCTTTGCCCACACCGCGCTGGAACGTCAGTGGCAGCGCCCCGAGTTCAGCCCGATTCCGGAAATCGACATCCGTGAAGGCCGCCACCCGGTCGTTGAACAGGCGTTGCGTCAGGACGGCAAATCCTTCGTCGACAACGACACGCGCTTGCACCCGGACCGGCAATGCCTGCTCATCACGGGCCCCAACATGGGCGGTAAGTCGACCTACATGCGCCAGACGGCGCTCATCGTCCTACTCGCCCGTATCGGCTCGTATGTACCCGCCACCTCGGCGCGCATCGGCCGCATCAACGCGCTGTATACCCGCATTGGCGCATCCGACGATCTCGCCTCCGGCCGTTCGACCTTCATGGTCGAAATGACCGAGACGGCCGCCATCCTCAATCAGGCCGACGAACGCAGCCTGGTGCTCATGGATGAAATCGGGCGAGGCACTTCCACCTTCGACGGGCTCGCACTCGCCTCTGCCGTGCTCAAACAGATGTTGCGCCAGAATAAATCGCTGACACTCTTTGCCACCCATTATTTCGAACTCACCCGCCTCGGCGAAAAGTTCAAACAGCTCGAGAACGTCCATCTCGACGCCGTCGAACACCACGACCGCATCGTTTTCATGCACCGGGTGCAGGCAGGCCCCGCCAACCAGAGTTACGGGATCGAGGTCGCCTCGCTCGCCGGTATTCCCGCGGCCGTCGTGCGCGATGCGCGCCGCACCCTGCTCGAACTCGAATCGCAATCGGTGCGACATCAACCGACCGATAATGATGCACAGAACGATTTCTTCGATACGCCAGAGATGCCGGTGCCAGAACCGGACGCCGCCCCACAACATCATCCAGTCATTGCCGAACTCGCCGCCATCGATCCGGACAGCCTGACACCGCGCCAGGCACTTGATATCCTGTATCAGTTGAAGACCAAAGCCCGGAGCTGAAAACCGTGTTGTACCGTCTTGCCCGTCGCAGATCATTTGCCGCGCTGCTCGTCAGCCTGTGCCTCATGGCCCACGCCACGCTTACCCGGGCCGCCAGCCTGAGCTTTGCACTGTTTGGCGATGTCTACATGACGCCCGAACACCAGGGTTACCTCAAGGGCATGCTCGACGACATGGCGCAGAAGAACGAAGCGCTCGCCATCTTCACGGGCGGCCTCAAACCGGCAGAACAGGGCTGTCAGGACAGCCACCTGCTGGCTGCCTACCCGATCTTCGCCAAGGCGCCGTTGCCCACGATCTATGTCCCGGGCGATGCCGAATGGGCGCTCTGCGCCAAATTTGCGCCCGAAGAGCGCCTCAATCTCCTGCGCAAAACCTACTACCAGACCGATCGCAGCCTGGGCGAGCCCAGTCTGCCACTCCTCCGGCAGCCAGACTATCCCGAACTCATGCGCTGGCAGAGCGGTCCGGCCCTATTCGTGACCCTGAGCATCACAGGCGACAACAATCTCTGGGGCAACAAAGACGAAGCCGGCGCCGGATTCAACGAGCGTAGCACCGCCGACCTTGCCTGGCTCGGCGACGCTTTCGCCAAAGCCCGCGAAAGCGACATCAGCATGCTCGTCATCGTCATGTACGGTGATCCGGAGTTCGACCAGCCCGGCGTCTCCGAACCGTCGCGAGGTTATGTTCCTTTACTGAACCTGCTCAAGTCGGAAACCGAAACCTTCCCGGGTCAGGTACTGCTGGTGCATGGCGGTGGCGGCGTCCACCGTATCGATCACCCGCTCATCAACCCGGCGAACAGCCTGCCGTATCAGAACTTCACGCGGGTCGGTACCTATGGCGCCTTACAACAGGGTTGGGTCGAGGTTCGCGTCGAACGTAATAGCAAGGCAGGCGACGACCCGGTGCGCCGTACCGAATTCAAGTTCGAATCATTTCCCTGGCCACCGCTCAGCCTGGACGAACCGACCGACGCCGATCCAGCGGTCGGCAATCCAAAGCCGCAGTAAGGCTTAGTGGATCACCACCGGGGCTGATCCCGCGCCGTCGTCATCGTCGGCGACCGACTCTTCTTCCACCTCTTCAGCGGTCGCCGGACGCACCTCACGCACGGTGCAGGTAAAGACCAGCGACATCCCGGCCAGCGGGTGGTTACCATCCAGCACCACCTTGCCGTCGGCAATATCGGTCACGCGGTAAATCACGATATCGTCTTCGTCGGCGCCTTCGGGTGCCCCCTCGAACTGCATACCGACCTTGGTTTCCTTCGGGAAACGCGCCGCATCTTCGATCTGCACCATCTCGGGATCGTAATCGCCATAGGCTTCTTCCGGTTGCAGCTTGATCGTCACCGAATCACCCACATGCTTACCTTCCAGCGTCTCTTCGATACGATCGAAGATATCGCCGTAACCCCCATGCAGATAGCGGATCGGGTTGCGACCATCGTCCACCACCTGGCCATCGGAGTCCGTCACGTTGTAATCCAGTGTGACCACGGTGTTGCGATGGATGAGTCCGCTCATGGTGATTCCTTGCTTTCTGTCGGGGTGGCCGCCGAACGCTTCGGCAGCTGATAGAACACTTCGTCGGCTTTGATCATGCCCAGCTCGTAGCGGGCACGTTCTTCAACGGCATCCAGGCCGGCTTTCAGGTTACGGGTTTCGGCCTCGAGGCCGGCGTTACGCAGCTCCAGCTGGCGATTCGTTTCGCGCTGCTGACGCAACTGACGGTCGCTGTCCCACACCTTCAGCCAGCCACCTTTGCCCAGCCACAGCGGGTACTGGATCACCACGGCCAGGCCGAGGAGGATGGCGGTTGAAGGACGCATGTGTGCGAACAGCGACGTCAGCGATTAACGCAGGTTATAGAAGGCGTCACGACCCGGATACGTGGCGGTATCACCCAGATCTTCTTCGATACGCAGCAGCTGGTTGTACTTGGCGATACGATCCGAACGCGACAGCGAACCGGTCTTGATCTGGCCGGCATTCAGGCCGACGGCGATGTCGGCAATCGTCGAATCTTCGGTCTCGCCCGAACGGTGCGAAATCACGGCGGTGTAGCCGGCGCGCTTGGCCATCTCGATCGCAGCAAACGTTTCGCTCAGCGTACCGATCTGGTTGATCTTGATCAGGATCGAATTGGCGATACCCTTCTGGATACCTTCCTTCAGGATCCTGGTGTTGGTCACGAACAGGTCGTCGCCGACGATCTGCACCTTCTTGCCCAGACGATCGGTCAGCAGCTTCCAGCCATCCCAGTCGCCTTCGGCCATACCATCTTCGATCGACACGATCGGGAACTTGTCGACCAGCGTCGCCAGATAATCGACGAACTGGGCCGAGCTCAGTTGCAGGTTTTCGCCCGACAGGTGGTACTTACCATCCTTGTAGAACTCGGAGGCGGCGCAGTCCAGCGCCAGCAGGACATCCTTGCCCGGCACATAACCGGCGTTCTGGATGGCTTGCGTAATGACTTCCAGGGCTTCGGCATGGCTGCCCAGGTTGGGGGCGAAGCCGCCCTCGTCACCCACCGCGGTCGAGTGACCCGCCTTGTCCAGCAGCTTTTTCAGCGCGTGGAAAATCTCCGCGCCACAACGCAGTGCTTCGCGGAACGAATCCACGCCCACCGGAATGATCATGAATTCCTGGATATCCAGGCTGTTGTTGGCGTGCTCGCCACCGTTGATGATGTTCATCATCGGTACGGGCAGCGACATCTGACCTGCGCCACCGAAGTAGCGATACAGCGGCAGCCCCGACTCTTCGGCCGCGGCCTTGGCCACCGCCATCGACACGGCGAGCAGCGCGTTGGCGCCGAGGCGACCCTTGTTGTCGGTGCCGTCCAGATCGATCAGCGTCTTGTCGATGAAGGCCTGTTCCTGAGCGTCCAGACCGATCAGTGCTTCGCTGATTTCGGTGTTGACGTTCTCGACGGCGCGCATCACGCCCTTGCCGAGGTAACGGCTACCGTCGCCATCACGCAGCTCAATCGCTTCACGCGAACCGGTCGACGCGCCCGACGGCACGGCGGCACGACCCATCACGCCGGATTCCAGCAGCACATCGGCTTCAACGGTCGGGTTGCCACGGGAGTCCAGAATTTCACGGGCGATGATGTCAACAATGGCGCTCATATCGGTTAGGCCTTTCTTTATGTGTGTTGATGTAGCTTCAGGTAAATCAGACGAGGTCGAACATGCGGGCTTCCTTGACCGCCTGGTCAAGGGTCTTGAGGTGCTGCAACAACTGCGGCATCTTGTCGAGCGGCCAGGCGTTCGGGCCATCCGACAGGGCGTTGGCCGGATCCGGGTGCGTTTCCATGAACAGGCCATGAATGCCGGTCGCCACCGCCGCACGCGCCAGCACCGGCACGAACTCGCGCTGACCGCCCGACGAACTGCCCTGCCCACCCGGCAACTGCACCGAGTGCGTGGCGTCAAACACCACCGGACAACCGGTGCGGCGCATGATCGCCAGCGACCGCATATCCGACACCAGATTGTTATAGCCAAACGAAGCGCCGCGTTCGCACACCATGATGGTGTCTTCTTTCACCCCCGCGTCGCGCGCCGCGTCTCTGGCTTTATCCACCACGTTCTGCATATCGTTCGG
>JBDLTT010000007.1:0-23332 GCA_039805725.1 Pseudomonadota bacterium
CTGTCTTCCTATAGGAACCCGCATGCCCAAAGAACTCTCCATAAAAAAACTGGAATCAATCGCCGTCGATGCCCTAGAAGATATCAAAGGGCGAGACATCATCATTGTCAATACGACGAAGGTTTCACAGATGTTCGAACGAATTATTCTGGCGAGTGGTGACTCAAACCGCCAGGTGCGTTCATTGGCGCGCAGCGTGGCCGACAAGGTGCGCGAGGCGGGGGGTGAGGTGTTGTCTGTTGAAGGCGAAGAGATGGGCGAATGGGTACTGGTCGACCTTGGACCCGTCGTCGTGCACATCATGCAGCCGGCTGTCCGTATACACTTTGATCTCGAAGGCCTGTGGGGTCAGGGTAAGCCGGCCGGCGTTGTGGCCGAGAAGGCGGCAAAGAAGGCAGCGTACACTGCGGCAGAAAAAGCTTTGGAAAAAGCATCGGGCGAAAAGAAGACTGCGACGAAAAAGCCGGCCGCCAAGAAACCCGCTGCCAAGAGGCCAGCCGCAAAGAAGCCTGCTGCTAAAAAACCAGCGGCGAAGAAAGCTCCCGCCCGTAAATAAGCTGCTGCATGAAGTTGCATCTGATCAGCGTTGGTCAACGCTTGCCCAATTGGGCCGAGACCGCCTGCGCCGATTATTTAAAGCGTTTCCCGCGCGCGCAGCCAATTGTGCTGCATGAAATCAAGGCTGAGCCGCGTACCGGTAATCGCACAGCGCAGCAGATCATGGACGCCGAAGCGGTGCGCATCGAATCGCTAATACCAGCCGGTGCACGCCGGGTGATACTCGATGAGCGCGGCGCTGACCTGACGACGGTGAATTTGGCCAAGCGGCTGGAAAATTGGCAGCTGGAGGCGCAGGACGTCGCGCTAGTCATTGGTGGCCCTGATGGAATCGCGCCGGCACTCAAGGAGACCGCGCACGAAATGATTCGCCTGTCGTCGATGACGCTGCCGCATGCGCTAGCCCGCGTGCTCTTGGCCGAGCAGCTTTATCGGGCGACTACGGTTTTGTCCGGCCACCCTTACCATCGCGAGTGACATCTTGTGGAAACGATTTGGCTCGCTTCTAAAAGTCCACGCCGTGCCGAGTTGTTGCACGACATGGGGGTGCCTTTCGAGGTGCTTCAGTTCACCGCCGCGGATGGTATCGCCTACGAAGTTGATGAGTCCGCACTTCCTGGCGAGTCACCGCATGACTATGTTCGGCGCGTTGCTTTTGATAAAGCGCTGCACGCTATCTCTTATCTAAAAGACCGGGTGCTGCCACGACGTCCATTGCTATCGGCAGACACAACCGTGGCGATCGGTGGTCAGATTCTGGGTAAGCCAGCCGATGCGGGGGAGGCACGCGCGATGCTGTCGGTACTTTCCGGCCAGATGCATGAAGTGCTCACCGCCGTAGTGGTGGTTGATGGCGACCAGATCCGTCAGGCGCTATCCGTGAGTCGAGTGCATTTCATGTCCTTGTCGGATGTAATGATCGAACGCTATATCGCCAGTGGCCAGCCCTTCGACAAGGCCGGTGGCTATGGCATTCAGGGCCATGCCGGCATTTTTGTAACCGAGATGCAAGGTAGCTTTACCGGTATCATGGGTCTGCCGGTGCACGAGACGGCACAGTTGCTCGAACCACTCGGCTTTCAGATCTAAGGCAATAACGACAAGATTGCCTCGGCCGCGATGGTTGCGCCATCCCGTGGCAGCGAAGGCTGCAAAGCTTGAGCCATGACCTGAGCGACGGCTTTGGTAAAGCTGCCTTCGCGCAGACTGGTCAACGGGAGTTCGGCGCAACGTGCAGTCGACTGTAGCCACTTAATGAGCACCGGCTGTTCTGGCCAATCGGGGCGTTTGACATAGAGAACCGGCATGCCCACGAGAGCCGCCTCGACAAAGGTGCCGTAGCCCGGTTTGCAGATGACTGCATCGCAGCCGGCCAGGAGATCGCAAAAGTTCCAGTCGTGACGCCAGCGCAGGGTGTCGGCATTGATGATGCCCCGCGCCGGATCGCCCTGGGCTGCTAATCCAGGCTGATTCGCTACCAGCAGGTTCAATTGATTTTGAAGCGGCCATTGATCGAGCGGTAGTGCAGTTTCGATACCGCCCATGCCAATCAGTATTCGAGGTTGATGAGGGTACGGAAGATCATCGTGCAGCCCTTGTGCGATTTCGTGGCGGGGCAGACTGCTTACAGCACCGACCGGCGGCAGGATCTGCTCTTGCCGGCCGCGCATGGGCATCCCCGGTGACAGACGTAGTGCGCACGTGGTGTTATCGTAAACGCTAGCCAGTCGGTTTAGGACAGCGGCACTGTCCGGTAAGTCTGCAAAGTAAGCCTGAGCCATATCAGCCCAGTTGAGCGAGCTTACGGCAATGTTGGGTATGTCGAGCGCCTGTCCGGCAGCGAGGGGGAGGTCGCCGATATTGCTGACGATCAGGTCAGGTTGCGCTGCTCGGACGATCGCGCTGGCTTTCGCCAGATGTGTCGCCCAATGGTGTTCTCGTTGCTGATAACGCTGCCAGCTGGCAGTGACATCGACATGGAGTGCATCGTGCATCGTGAATCCGATGTCACAGTCGTAGGCGACATGCACAAATGGTCTGTGAATCCGCTGGCATAAGGTCTCGATCGGGAGCGCACTCCAAACCGTCAGTTCAATGTCCGGACGCAACGCAAGTAGCGCATTGCATATGGGGGCGGCCTGCCCCAGGTGGCCAAGACCGTGCGCGCTGATGGCGAACAACAGCCGTGGCATGTTTGCGGGTTAGTGCTCCGCCGGTGGCGTGGCGGTGATCATGTCTTCCGAGGGCGCTTCAAGCAGTCTTGCCAGATACGCGCCGTCGTCGTTCGCCGACCAGCTGTCGCCTTGCACCCAGACGGCATGACCCACGCCGCGACCCACATCAACGGGCTCGCGTTCGCGACCCTCGAGCGCGGTGATTTGAACAATACGGTTGCCAGAGGGGTGAATGACCTCGACCCAGTCGCCGACGTGAAACTTGTTGCGCACATCGATACGTACGGCATTGCGCTCTTGATCCCAGACCACATCGCCTGCGTATTGGCTGCGCCCCGACTCGGAATAGCCGCGCAGGTAGTTCTGGGTGTCCGAATCATGGTGACGTTGGTAAAAACCATCGGTGTAGCCACGATTAGCCAGCCCTTCGAGTTCGCCCAGTAGCGTGGGATTGAAGGGACGGCCGGCTTTGGCATCGTCGATGGCGCGACGGTACGATTGGCAAGTGCGGGCAACGTAATACGGTGACTTGGTGCGGCCTTCGATCTTGAGCGAATCGACCCCAATTTCGATCAAGCGCTCGACATGCTCGATGGCACGCAGATCACGCGAGTTCAGAATATAAGTGCCATGTTCGTCTTCTTCGATCGGCATCTGTTCGCCGATGCGGGTGGATTCTTCAATCACCATGGGTGGCATGGTATTACCGGTCAGGCCCGGCGTGGCTTCGGCCTCAGCATCCGGCTTGAGCTTGTAATCCCAGCGGCAGGAGTTGGTGCAGGTGCCTTGATTCGGGTCACGATGATTGAAATAACCCGAAAGCAGGCAGCGGCCGGAGTAGGCGATGCACAGCGCACCGTGCACAAAGACCTCGAGCTCCATTTCAGGGCAGCGCTGGCGGATTTCGGCCACTTCGTCGAGTGACAGTTCGCGCGACAGAATGACGCGGCTGATGCCCATTTTTCCCCAGAAGCGGACGGTAGCCCAGTTAACCGTATTCGCCTGTACCGAGAGATGGATCGGCATTTCGGGAAAGCGCTCGCGCACCATGTCGATCAGGCCCGGATCTGCCATGATCAGAGCGTCTGGTTTTAGCGCTACCACCGGCGCCATGTCGTCTAGGTAGGTTTTGAGCTTGGCGTTATGGGGCGAGATGTTGCTCACCACATAAAACGTCTTCTGTTTGGCATGCGCCTCGTCAATCCCTTCCTTGAGCGCCTCCAGCGTGCTGAATTCGTTATTGCGTACGCGCAGGCTGTAGCGCGGCTGGCCGGCATAGACGGCATCGGCACCAAAGGCAAAAGCCGTGCGCATCATGGTCAGGGATCCGGCGGGGGCAAGAAGTTCTGTAGGGTTCGGCATAGTAGAATGATGTTGTTTAGGACGTATTTTACCCATGGCTGAAAGTATCCTCATCAATTTCACCCCGCAGGAGACGCGCGTCGCCATTCTGGAGCAGGGTGTCGTCCAGGAGCTGCATATCGAACGCCATGCCACGCGAGGCCTCGTGGGGAATATCTATGTGGGTAAAGTGGTCCGGATTCTCCCCGGTATGCAGTCAGCATTTGTCGATATCGGACTGGAGCGTACAGGTTTTTTGCACGTTGCCGACATCTGGCAGGCCCGTATTGGCGAACCAGCCACGCGGGAAACACAGCCAATCGAAAACGTCATCAACGAAGGTCAGACACTTCTGGTTCAGGTGATTAAGGACCCAATCGGAACCAAAGGCGCTCGTTTGGCGACGCAGATCTCGATTGCCGGCCGTATGCTGGTGTATCTGCCGCAGGAAAAGCACATCGGTATTTCACAACGGATTGACGAAGCGGAACGCGAGGCGCTGCGTGAGCGACTGACACGTTTAGTGCCCGCCGATGAAGCCGGTGGCTTTATTCTGCGAACGATCGCCGAGACGGCCGATGACGACGCATTGCAGGATGATATTAGGTACCTGCGCAAACTGTGGGCCGACATCAAACAACAGATCACCACGGCGGCCGTGCCCTCACTGATTTATCAGGATCTCTCGCTAGCTCAGCGGGTACTGCGCGACTTCGCCAATCCGGAGACCGAGCGCATTCTCGTCGATTCGCGCGAAACTTTCCAGAAATTGCAGGAGTTTTCCCGTATCTACGTACCGGGGATCGTCAATCTGCTGGAGCATTACAACGAAGACCGGACACTCTTTGATCTTTATGGTGTTGAAGACGAGATTCAGCGAGCACTGGCACGGCGCGTCGACCTGAAATCGGGTGGCTATCTGATCATCGATCAGACTGAAGCGATGACAACAGTCGATGTGAACACCGGTGGCTTTGTCGGTGTGCGCAACTTCGATGAAACCGTTTTCAAGACCAATCTGGAAGCGGCGCAAGCCATTGCCCGCCAACTGCGGTTACGTAACCTGGGTGGCATCATCATTCTCGATTTTATCGATATGGACCAGCCGGATCACCAGGAGGCGGTGCTGGCCGAACTACGCAAATGTCTGAGTCGTGACCACATGCGGATGACGGTTAACGGATTTACGGCGCTAGGCCTGGTCGAAATGACGCGCAAGCGCACGCGCGAATCTTTGGCGCGTGTTTTGTGCGAAACCTGTCCGACCTGCGATGGTCGCGGCCAGGTTAAGACTGCGCGCACCATCTGCTACGAAATTCTGCGCGAATTGGTGCGTGAGTCGCGTCAGTTTATTGCGCGCGAATACCGCGTTATCGCCAGTCAGAAAGTGGTTGATTTGTTCCTCGAAGAGGAAGAGCAGGCGCTGGCGATGGCGTCGGACTTTATCGGCAAACCCATATCGCTCCAGGGTGAATCTGGGTATGGCCCGGAGCAATACGATATTGTTCTACTGTAATTAAAGCGCCAGGCAGACGTATTTGTAGGACAGATACTCATCCACGCCGTGTATCGAGCCTTCACGCCCGAAGCCTGACTGCTTTACGCCGCCAAAGGGCGCGACTTCGCTCGACATCAGACCCGTATTCACACCAACCATGCCGTACTCCAGCCGCTCGGAGATGCGGAAGATACGCGACGGATCACGGGTGTAGAAGTAAGAGGCGAGCCCGAACTCCGTAGCGTTCGCCATGCGCAAGGCTTCGGCTTCCGTTTTGAATGCAAAAAGCGGTGCAATCGGGCCGAAGATTTCTTCGTGCATCATGCGCATATCTTCGCGTACCCCCTTGATGACGGTGGGTTGGTAATAAAGCCCACCGCGCGTATCAGGTTGCCCGCCGCAAACGACATGAGCCCCCTTGCTGACCGCATCAGCCATCAGAGATTCGACTTTGGTCAGACCGGCAGCATCGATCAGGGGACCGATTTGCACGCCCGGATCAAATCCGTAGCCAACTGGTAGCTGGTTCACTTTGGCCGCTAGTTTTTCGGCAAACGCATCCATGACATTGGCGTGCACCAGGAACCGGTTGGCACAAACGCAGGTCTGGCCGCTGTTTCGATATTTGGAGGCGATAGCGCCTTCGACGGCGGCATCGAGGTCGGCATCTTCGAAGACAATAAAGGGTGCATTACCACCAAGCTCCAGCGAGAGCCGCTTGAGCGTCGGCGCTGAGTCGGCCATAAGTAGACGGCCGACCTGGGTCGAGCCGGTGAATGAAAGTTTACGCACCCGCATGTCATCGGTAAGCGCACCACCAATCGCGGCTGCCGCGTCGGCATCGCCGGTCACCACATTAAATACGCCTGGTGGAATTCCAGCGCGTTCGGCCAGGACGGCCAGTGCCAGTGCCGTGATTGGGGTTTGTTCTGCGGGTTTAACCACGACGGTGCAACCCACGGCGATGGCGGGTGCGACCTTGCGGGTGATCATTGCTGCGGGAAAGTTCCACGGTGTAATGGCTGCGCAGACGCCCACCGGTTCACGCATGACGAGTAGGCGCTTGTCATTGGAATTTGGGGGTACGATCTCGCCGTTGATTCGTCGCGCTTCTTCAGAAAACCATTCAACAAAGGAAGCCGCGTAGCCGACTTCGCCCAAGCCCTCGGCATAGGGCTTGCCGCCCTCTGCCGTAATCATGACTGCGAGATCGTCACGATGTTGCTGAATCAGTTCAAACCAGCGACGGAGTGCGGTAGCGCGCACGCGCGCGGTTTGTGACCGCCAACTCGCAAAAGCGGCTTCAGCAGCGTCAATCGCGAGACGGGTTTCTGCTGCACCAGCATTACAGATTTCGGCAATAGTGTTGCCGGTGCCTGGGTCGCGAACTGCGAAGGTCTTGCCCGTGGTGACCCATTGGCCATTGATATAAGTACCGGTTTGCAGCAGGCTGCGATCTTTGATTCTTGAGAGCGGCATAGTGAAATCTGAGAGTTCGGTCAGTGATTCGAAAGGGGGGCTGCGACAGAGAGTTGCGAAACAAACCTTCCTGCGCCACACTTGCCATCATATGATGTTCTGGCCTTCACCGCGACCCTCGCCGCTACCGGTGCTGACTCGCCGCCGCTTTTTTGGCCTGGCGATATTGGTGCTTGCCACGGTCGGCTGTTCAACAAGCGGCAGTAAGCGAGGCATGACGCATTTTGGTGGAGATAATCGACCGCCGGGGCCGCAGGGTCAGGAAGTCACCATCATGGCGATGCACCTGATTGACACGGGGTACAAATTCGGCGGCAAGAATCCTGAAGCCGGCGTGGATTGCAGCGGCATGGTTAGTTGGCTCTATAACCAAGCGGCATCGTATCCGCTCAAAGGTAGCGCACGGGATATGGCCAAACGTGGTCGTCCAATATCGCCAGCCGAAGTCCGACCGGGCGATCTGATCTTTTTTAATACACAGGGTTTTAGCTATTCGCACGTGGGTATTTATATTGGCGATCAGCGTTTTGTCCATGCCCCGAATAGTCGCGGCAAGGTGCGGATCGATCGGCTGGACCAGGGATGGTTTGCATCGCGATTCGAGGAGGCGCGCAGTTACTTTGATTGATCGCTCTCAACGATTAGCCGGTATCGCGACCTTGTTCATGCGTTCAAGAATTACATCGGTCTGTCGTATCAGCCCCTCCGTTTCACCCTTGAGATCGTAGTACTGTGGACTGGGCACGATGGAAGCCAGCATGGCCGCCTGTGCTGGACTGAGTTCGCTGGCCGAGATCCCGAAGTAATGACGTGCTGCGGCCTCGGCACCAAAGATCCCCGTACCCCATTCAATCTCATTCATATACACCTCGAGGATGCGGCGTTTGCTCCAGGTGGCTTCGATCATCAGCGTGATGAGCGCTTCCTCGCCTTTGCGAACAAAACTCTTCTCCGGCCAGAGGAACAGGTTCTTGGCGAGCTGTTGGGTGATGGTGGAGCCGCCGGCGGCGATGTGCCCGCGCTTCTCATTTTTCTCGATGGCCTTCTGGATGCCGTCAATATCGAAGCCCTGGTGCTGCATGAATTTACTGTCTTCAGCGGCAATGAGTGCGCGTTTCAGATGCACAGAGATTTGACCATAGGGTACCCATTGATGCTGAAGCCGGGCTGCCGGATTTTTTCGCTGAAGTTCTTCCAGGCGAATCCGCATGAATTGCGTCAGTCCCGGTTCGGTAACGCGCCAGATGAGTACCCAGCCAAAAAACCAGAGTTGGATACCGAGAAATACGCCAATCAGCATCAGCGCTATACGGATCCACCACCGCGTTGAACGGCCAGCCATGGTGATACTCAGTGACGCGCCAATCGTTCGCGCAGCGCCTGATAGACCGGTTGTGTCTCTGGCGTGACGCTACGCCATAGGGCAAATGCGACGGCGGCCTGTTCCACCAGCATGCCCAGGCCATCCGCCAGGTGTAACACCCCGGCTGCTTTTTGTGCCTCTAGGAATGGCGTTGGTGCCTTGCCGTACATCATGTCGTAGGCAAAACCATTGGATCCTAGCGTGCCTGGCGGCAGATCAATTGCTGTGCCGCCGAGACTTGCACTAGTGGCATTGATGACCAGATCAAAAGGGCCG
Source organism: Pseudomonadota bacterium (assembly GCA_039805725.1). Taxonomy (GTDB): domain Bacteria; phylum Pseudomonadota; class Gammaproteobacteria; order Burkholderiales; family Rhodocyclaceae; genus Fluviibacter. Next base: position 8,690 of record JBDLTT010000007.1, read on the forward strand.
TATTCATTGATCTCGGTGCTGAGCGCATCCAAGCCGCAAGCAGTGAGTTGCGTTTGGCCTACGTTGCCAGCAAAGAGTTGCGCCAACGTTTCAGCCTTGCCGGCCGTGCGATTGGCGATGACGAGTGCTGCGGGCTTGGCGACAAGTAATGGTAAAACAACGCCACGCGTTGCCCCGCCCGCGCCAAGGAGCAGGACCCTTTGGTTCGTAAGATTTAGTCCATGACGCTGTTGCAGATCGTTGAGCAAGCCTTGGCCATCGGTGTTGTCGCCAAGCACACCATGAGCGGCCCAGGCGATGGTGTTGACGGCGCCAGCGAGCGCAGCGCGATCACTCAGCGTGCCGTGTCGCCGTACGTAGGCCCAAGCGGATTCCTTGTGCGGTACGGTGATATTGACGCCACGATAGCCCTCTTTGGGTAGCCGGTCGAGTGTCGTCGTGAATTGCTCCGGCGTGACGTCCAGCGCCTCATAGCTGAGGTGTTGGCCGGTTTGCGTCGCAAATGCCGCATGGATCACTGGTGACAGCGAGTGATGAATTGGGTGGCCGAGTACGGCATAACGATCAATAGAATGAATCAGCATCACCGGGTCTCCACAGCGTTGCCCCGGGTAAAAGACCAGGTGCGGGTAATGTCCAGATAATCGGTTTCCTTTCGGATGTCCGGTGGAAATGGCGCGAAGGGCGCCGCGATCATGACGATGCGTTTGGCGGCATCATCCAGCACTTTGTTGCCCGATGAACGAAGCACGATAATGCGATCAACGCTGCCGTCCGGACGAAGCGCGACTGACATGACGAGTGTGCCGAAGAATTTACCACGCGCCTCTTCGGGATAGTTCATGGCGCCGATGCGTTCGACTTTGAGGCGCCAATCCTCAAGGTATTGGCTGTACCGGTAATCCTTCATGCCCGGTGTGAGCGTGACACGACGTCCGCCGCCCACGCTGCCGGTCTGGGTTGGTGCGTCAGCCGGTGCCAGCACTTGGTCGATGGGCGCATTTTTTCCTGGATCGGGTCGTGTAATACGTGACCGAGCGTTCTGAACGCGAGGCTCAGGCAGGGGCTGAGTCTTTGCTATGGGCGTATGCGGTGTCACGGGTTTTTGCAGGGTACGAAACGAGACCAACACAGATTTATCTCCCCGTTGCGGTATCGATATGCCGTATTGAGGTGCAAGCAAAATAAGATGTACAAGAAATGATAGGCCAATCGCCAGCCACAGCAGTCGGTCAGAAAGCAGCGCGCGCCATCCGACCGGCTTCAGGTGCCATGGCTCCTGGCCGTTGGGCGTTTGCGGTATCGGGGAGTTAGGCGGCACCACGGACATGGTGCTATTGTAGTCCCTGACAAGACGTGATTACTGGCGCGCGTCGCAGTTTTCAGCGGGCGCGCTGGCGTCAGTCGTGGCGGCTGTTTCTTCTGCATCAGCGAGCGCCTCCTCAACGGGCACTTCATCGAGCAATTCCAGGCCTTCATCCATCGTGCTGTCTGAAACCCCCAGTACCGATTCAAAACGGGTTGGTACCGAAAGCTCGAGCAAATCAGGCGTACCCAGCGTCAGGCGGATGCGGGTGCCTGGTGTTGGCTCTGGTGCCGATGGGACGGGAAGTACGAGCGGCAGGCCGTCGATGCGCACATTGGGCGTGTTGCGCAGCATGGTGCCATCGCATTCAGTTGTTGCAGATTGTTGCAACCAGCGTAGGCACCAGTAACGTTCCATGCGGCGCTGGAAGTCAGCATAGGCGGCGTAGGTGAGATCAAAATCACGCATGGCGGCAAACAGTTCTGGTGACCGGGGTGCGAACGGCGCCGGCTTGCCGGATAGGACGGCAATTAACTGCCACTGGTTCACCAGATCTGAATAACGCCGTAACGGTGATGTACTCCAGGCGTAGCAGGCGACGCCCAAACCCTCGTGTGGTGCCGCCGTGGTGGTCATGCGCACCTTGCCGGCGACCTGGCCGCGATACAGCCCAGGAACATTGCTGTCAGCCAGGAGCTGTCCCCAGGTGGCGTTAGCCAGAATCATGAGTTCGGCGACCAGCATATCGACCGGGCTGCCGCGTTTGCGGGCTTCGATATGCACCCTGCAGCCTGCAGGGTCGAGAATCGCGCCGGTGGATTTGTCGTGTAGTGGCCCCTCGATCTGGAAGTGGTAGTCGTGTAAACCAGCCTGTGTCGTGGGTTTGCCTCGACGGCCAGCGCAGGCAGCGGCAAAGCGCCAGAGGTTAAGCAGGGTTTCGCCGTGAGCGCAGGCGGGTGCCTCGCCACGATTCAGCGCATCGGCCTCCATGTGCGGTTCGATTTCATGGAGGCGCAGATTGGCGGCGATCGGCACGCGTTCGATGCGTGATTCGTGGCCCAGAATTTCGAATTGATCATCCGTTGTAACGTAGAGCGACAGCGCAGGCCGGGGCGCACCAGCTGAGAGTGTAAAGCGGTTGACTACATCGTCGGGCAACATGGTGATCTTGTGGCCGGGCATATAGACCGTGGAGAGGCGATCACGCGCCAGAACATCGTGCGGCGACCCGGGCAGGAGGCCGAGACCAGGCGCGGCAATATGAATCCCGAAGCGCCAGCCGATGCCGGGGAGCCGGGTGATGGACAGCGCATCATCGATTTCGGTGGTGCTGGCATCGTCGATGGAGACGGCCTGGACATCGGCCAACGGCAGATCAGCGAAGGCTGCCGGCTCGGGAAGCTGGGGAAAACCGGTGCCTTTGGGGAAACGCTCTGCCGTAAATCGGCGGAAATGCCAGTGATAGGCATCCGGGAATGCACCGCAGCGCAGGAGCAGGGCTGCGGGCGTTTCGTTGGTTTCGGCACAGGCCGCTTCGAAGGCTTTGACTTCCAGCCGGTTGCGATCAGGCTGCACGAGCAAAGCATCGATCTGATTGGCCAGTTCTACGGGTAACGTACCGGCGACTAGCTGTGCGGTCATCCCTGCCATTGCTTCGGCCTGCTGTCGTTTCTTTTCTGCGCCGGCTAGTGCGGCTTTCAGAATATCTGGCGGTGCCCTACGGAACACACCCTTGCCGCGCCGATGAAAATACATCGGTGCATTGTGCATGCCGAGGAGCAGCGCCGTACTTTCGATGGCAGAAGGCGTATGACCGTAATACTCGGCGGCCAGATCGGCCAAGGCGAATTCGTTATCAGGTGCGCATTCCCAGAGGAAGGCCGGATCCATCTCGGCGGCGAGCGGTTCGGCCATCGGCAGTAGCTGAGCGGGTGCGGGATCTTTGAAGCGCAGTAACACCTGACCCAATTTTAATTTCTGTCGTTTGCCGCCAGGAAGTTCGACCTGGAGGCTGGTATTCTGATCCGACTGAATCGTGGCAGCGCGAAAATTGCCGCCTTCCTCGAAGAGGACGAAATCACTCATGGTCGAAGTGCTTTAGTGAACCGACCAGCTGACCAGGCCGGTGTACGCTGTTACCAGCACGACGATGCCGAAGATGATGCGATACCAGGCAAAGATAATGAAGCTGTGCGTGGTGATGTAGCGCAGGAGCCAGCGGATGCAAAGAAAAGCCGAGGCGAAGGCTGATACAAACCCAACGGCCCACATCCCTAAATCAGTGTTCTGGATCGTCGTCCACTCCTTGTATACCTGATAGATTGTTGCGACACCAAGCGTTGGGATGGCAAGAAAAAAAGAGAATTCAGTCGCTGCGCGCCGCGAGAGCCCAATGAGAAGGCCACCGATGATGGTAGCGCCCGAGCGCGAGGTGCCGGGAATCAGGGCAATCGCCTGAATGCAGCCGAGCACCAGAGCGTCCTTCAGTGACAAATCGTCGACCGAAGGCACGCGCACACGGTGCTGGCGTCGCTCCGCCCAGAAAATGAATAATGCCCCGATAATGAAGGCCGCTGCGACTGAAATCGGGTTGAATAGGTGTGCCTTGATCGTTTTGTGAAACAGAAAGCCCAGTATGGCCAGCGGCATGAAAGCGATGCTGACATTGAGAAGAAAACGTTGCGCACGGCGGTTGGTGGTGCACGAAGACACGGTCTCCCAGAGTCGTGTCCGATATTCCCAGATAACCGCCAGGATGGCACCGAACTGAATGACAATTTCAAAAACCTTGCCCGTGTCGTCATTGAAGTCAAGCAGATCGCCGACGAGAATCAGGTGGCCGGTAGAGGAGATCGGGAGGAACTCGGTCAGACCCTCGACGATGCCGAGGATGAGAGCCTTGAGGAGCAGGACGGTATCCATGGAGGGCGCCCGGAGGGGCGGCTAAACACTAAACAGGTCGCAATTCTATCATTCGAGCGCCTCTACCGTTTTTGCTAGTGGTCGCGAGATTCCGGATGGTCTTCTAGGTGGCGACTCATCGGCCAAAACTTCTGCATTTCAATAAATAGGAACGAGGCCGACCATGTGATGAGCACCAGGCCAGTGAGCGCCTCAAGCCCCGGTAAGAATCGTAGATCACCGCTAGGGACGACGTCACCAAAGCCAACGGTGGTAAAGGACACCCACGAAAGGTAGACGCAATCACTTAAAGCGCTGCTGGTTGTCATGCCGAACAAAGATCCTAAGCCCAGCTCGATCATGGCAAGATACCCAAGTGCGAAAGCCCATATCTCGACAGCGTGTGCGATCAGAATTGCAAAGACACCCAACAAGACCCGATAGCGCGGCGCAATAAATGTCAGGCGCGGCAAGTGGCTGGCCATTGTATAAAGCGTCTCGTAGTGAATGAACACCGCGAGCGCAATGAGCGAGCCATTGAGAATCCAGGTTAATAGTGAGTGCATGGGTTTGCGGACGATAATTCAATCTGCATCCTATCATCCGAAACGATGTTCAAGACCGTCGAGACACCCCCGGCGTCCCGAAAAGAGGGCTTCAATGTCCGCAACAGCCATTAGTTTTAGTGGCGATCTGATGGCGTAGGCTCTAGGCATGCGAAAGCCTAGAATGCCATAAGGTGAACCTGCATTATGGGTTAATCCAGAAAGACAAGTATTTTCGGACAACTTAAATGAAACCACATATCCCATTGGGACTACTCGCGGCAGCGCTCACGGTGACGATGCATGCGGCTCAGGCCGAGTCATTCAGAGATCGACAGATTGACGAACGCTTTGCGGCAGCTGACAAAGACAAAGACGGCAAACTCACGCTGGATGAGGCGCGCGCCGGGATGCCACGCGTCGCGGATAACTTCGACAAAATCGATAGCCAGAAGCGCGGCTATGTGACGCTGGAGCAGATCAAAGCTGCCGCTGATAAGTAATTTATTGAGCAGTCATCAACAGGTTGATGTCGTGAGTGACGTCCGTTGCGGGCATTTCATGTGGGACGATGAGGCGAACGCGACCCTGGCGGTCAATGAGAAAGCTGTTGGTGGTGTGGTCGATGGTGTAGACAAGCGCAGAGCCCGGGAGTGGGGTTTTCTGCCAAAAAATCTTGTACTGTTTGGCGATCTTGGCCGTTTCTTCCGGCGAACCGCTCAGGGCAATGAAGCGTGGGTCAAAGGCGTCCATGTAGGCTCTCAGCACGGCCGACGAATCGCGTTCCGGATCCAGAGTTACAAACAAGACGGCTAGCTGGTCTGCGCGTGGGCCAAGCTGACGCATGACTTCAGCCTGCCGCGCCAAATGCGTCGGGCAAATGTCTGGGCAATGGGTAAAGCCAAAGAACAGGCTGACGACCTTGCCCCGAAACTCGGTCAGCGATCTCGTCGCTCCGAATTGATCAGTGAGGGTGAAGTTGGCGGCTGAAGGCGTGTCTGCAACTGGCTTGGCCTTGAAAGGCAGGTTGTGATCCCCGCAACCGAGCAGCATTGCGACGACCACAACGAAGAGAGCGCGGAGAAAGATCACAGGCGAGCCGAGTCCTGGTGCGTCGTGCTGCGTATGGCAATGAGGCCGGCTTCTGCTGCAAGAAGGAGTAGGAACGACCCCCAATCCTGTTGCTTCACTTGCCACAGCATCAGCACAAATAGCACCAGAATCAAGGAGGTGAGGAAACTAGGGATTTTCATCATGATTGTTTGCGATGCAACATCAAAAAGTATGGTCGCCTATGCCAGTTTAATAGTAAAGTATTTCCCATGTCAGTGCGCTGTGATGCGCGCTTGCAAGAAATAGGGGTTCCCCCAAAGCTACGGATAGGAGACAAAAGCATGAGCAGCCCGATGATCCTCAAGGTGAGTTCACTCGAGAAAAACGCCGGTTTCCATCTACCGACCAGCCAGGCCGATATCGTGACGCCCGATTCTCCGGCCATTGAGGTCATGACAGATCTAAAGCAAATTGTTGCCGCGACAGTCGATGCGGATGTGTTGCTCAGTCATGCCAACCATTTGATGATTTCGCGTGGCGTACGTTCATTAATCGTCACAAATGGCAAGGGTGATGTGGTTGGTTTGCTGACCGCGAGCGATGTGCTCGGCGAGAAGCCGATGCAATGCGTGCAGAAGAATGGCATCAAACATGAAGAAATTAGCGTCAAGGATGTCATGACGCGGCAGGAAGAAATCGAGGTGCTGACCCTGAAGCAGGTGATGCAGGCCAAAGTGATCGACATCATCGAAACCCTGAAGGTGCATAATCGTAACCATGCGCTGGTGGTTGATACGGATCGGTTCAACGGCCGTCAGATGGTACGGGGCATCTTCTCTGCTTCCCAGATCGCCAGACAGTTGGGTGTGGCGACCCAAATTCACTCAGTAGCCAAGACCTTCGCCCAGATCGAAGCCGTGCTCGCCAGTTGACGCACGTCAAATAGGTCGATGCGGGCCACGGGTGACCGTGGCCTTTTTCTTTGAGGCGGCGCAAAATGATCAAATGACTGTCCGTAAAAAACACGCATTTCTCCGTTTTTTGTATAACCGCCTGCGAGAAGAGCACCTCGCTTGGCGAATCATGTTCCGTGAGGAATGGGTTTCCCTGGTGGTTCTGGCGCTTGGCGTTGTTCTGATTCTGTTTGTTACGCGACCGTTCCCGCCGCGCACCGTGACCCTTGCGGTTGGCCAGCCGGGTTCGACCTACGAGCTATTGGGTCAGCGCTATCAGGCGTATTTTGCACGTGAGGGTGTCACGCTAACACTCGTCAATACGGCCGGCTCGCGAGAAAGCATTGCTGAAGCCGACGATGCAGGCTCGCCGATCAATGGTGGCTTTCTGCTCGGTGGCGTTGCGCACAAGGGAGACTTTCCGCATCTGGTGTCGCTGGGCAGCGTGCAATATGTCCCACTCTGGTTCTTCTACCGAGGGCCGCCCTTCAGCGGGTCCGACGCCGTCTCTTACTTCCGAGGCAAGCCAATCGCCATCGGCACGGAGGGTAGTGGCACCGAATTGCTGTTGACCCGTATTCTCGCCATGCGTGGCATCAATATCGAGAAATCAGACTCGTCCAATTTTCGGCGGCTACTGCACGCGGACGCGGCCGAGCAATTGCTGAATGGCAGGATCGAAGCCATGGCAATCGCTGATGGCATTGATTCACCCACGATTCAAAATCTGCTGACCCACCCTGAGATCCATATTTTTGACTTTGCTTATGCAGATGCTTATGTGAAACGTATGCCTTATCTGGAGATGGTGACAATTCCGCGTGGTTCGCTGGATTTGGTGAAACTGGATCCGCCTAAAGATATTCATATGATCGCTTCCACAATCACGTTGCTGGTAGAAAAGACGATGCACCCTGCGTTGCAACAGTTATTTTTGCAGGCCACTGAGGATATTAGCGAAGAGTCAGACAGTTTCTTCGGTCGTACTGATCAGTTTCCGGCATACATCGATAAGAGTATTCCGCTAAGCCCTGTCGCCGAGCGCTATTTTTCCAAGGGGGCGCCCTGGCTAAGCGGCGCGTTGCCATTCTGGCTAGTAAACTACATCGATCGCATGTGGCTCCTGGTTCTGGGAGTCTTCGCCATCGTTCTACCCCTTTTCCGTCTGGTACCCAATTACCGTCTGTTCCGGTCACGCCAGCTGATTTCAGATGCGTATGACGAGCTCAAGCTGATTGAAGAACGTATGTACGCTGCGACGTCGGTCGAACAACTGCGCTATCTGGCGGAGCGCATCGACACACTGGATGCCGAACTGGGCGATGTATGGGTCTCTTCGGATGAAACGAACCGGTTCTATACGATGAAGAGCGCCCTCGGTTTGGTTCGGCGCGAGATCAGTGCCCGCATCGAGACCATGGGTGCGCGCCTTTAAATGGGGTTCGGATAAAGCGCTACGGATCGGTAAACTGCAAGGGAGATTCGTCGCTGTTGCAGTTTGAGCAATCCTCTTCAACCTCATAACCCATTGTGCATTCGATGGTTTGGCCGGCGATGGCATCCACGGGCACTTTCATGATCTGAACCTTGATGACCCCTTCGCGCACCATGTCGAGATATCGTGCCGCGTTCTGCGATAGATCGATGATCCGTGCCCGATGTCGGGGGTGCATTCGGTCGTTTACTTTGACGACAACGCATAAGTTGGTATCCGGCCGCTTGACAGCGACGAGTGTTCCCAAGGGGATGAGGTTACTGGCGGCGGTAAATAGCTTGTTGTTGAATATGTCGCCACTGGCTGTCTTTCGGCCCTGAAAGCGTGGGCCGTAGAAGCTGGCATTACCGCGCAACCCTCTGGACTCAATCGTTTCAGGTGCGAGCGCTTCTTTAACCGGCAACATTGCCCGCGTGCGTTTTACATCGTTGTGCAAACTTTTCCCGGACTGACTCTTGATCGGCAGCGATTTTTTAACCGAGAGCGGATTGGCGGATTCATGGCCATCGGTCGGGATGCCACCCGTGTCTCCGGATGCAATGCCCGAAGCGTAGATGCATAAACCGAGCCATAGTGTGGCCAGGGCTTTGCCGAATTGTCCGTCACGGTGAAGCGGCATCCGATACCTGAATACGGTGGAAACGGGTACATTATCCACATTTCGCAATTTCAGGATGGTGGTTTAAGTGATCATGAAAAAGATCATTGTGCTTGCCCTGCTGGCCTTGAGTGCAGCGACATCGGCGCAGACGGGCTTGCAGGGATTTGACCGGAATTACCCGAATACGCCCGCGGGGGATAACCCACGCGGTTTTACACCCCAAATCAGCCCTGTTCAGAAGGCGCCGCCGACCCAAGCGGTGACCGGCGGCAGCATTGATGCATCATCCGGTGCCAACGATCCATTTACCGCACCTGATCCCATGATAGATGGCAATGCCTCACCCGCGGGCCAGCCAGAGGACGAGCTGACTGGGTTCGAATCCGAGTGATACGCCAGGCATTCGCGGCCGCAATAAGACCGGGGACTTGCTGGATTGCCCCCGTCTGTAGACCAGCCCGGGTTCCGGTCGAGGATGGCACCCCTGCCGGGCCGGGGTATTTGGATCAGTTGCCGGCCATGCCTGCCGAGACGCGTACGGCAGTGGTCACCCAATCAATCGCCAGCTTCTGGAAGGCTTCTGGTGTGCTGCTTTCAGTACGGAAGGTTTCGCCAGCCATGGTGTAGACACCTTCTCCCAGGATCTTGCCCGTAACGCTGTCACGCATTTTGGCCTCGACGACGAGCATTGGGGTTTTGCTGTCCAGACCTGTGGCCTTCTGCGCCGCATAAAGTACCGCAGAAACCGGGATCACATTCCAGGGCTTGAAACCATCACCTTCAACTTCGGCACCGGTAATGGCAATACTCAGTCGTGCAATGCCGGGCCCCGGTTTATCGACCACATTAAAACGATTGGCGACTTTTTCTTTCAGTTGTTTGTCGATGATCATGCGCGTTTCGTAGATCGTTTCTTCGGTCAAGCCTTTTTTACCTTGTCCTTTAAGCGCGGTTTGAAAGAGGATGACCGGGTCGATCATCACCCCATGCCAATCGCTGCGTTTGAAATCCGGACTGATGTAGCGATACAGATTAACGCCGGGTGCTGGGCTGCCAACGTTGACCAGTCGATTGTATTCGGTCGATGTCAGGAAGCCCGATTTCTGAGATTCGGTCAGACCGCCGCCACCACACGCGCTCAACAGCGCCGCCGAGGTTGCCAGTAGGGTGACGCCGGCTGCGCGGCGGATAAAAGTTCGGGCAAATGTCTGGCGCATGGAAAACTCCGGCAATCTAAAGGAATGACATCAGACTAAAGGGAACTCATGAGGCTGTCTAGCCCGTGACGAAAATATTTTTGTAGCCCCCGCTAAACCTGTCATCCAAGCAGATATCTGCGCGTTATCGACACTAGGCGTTGTAGTTTTTTGATAAGGAGTGCGCCATGACATCAGGGTTACGTAAAGGTCTCGCCGTTGCGGCGTTGGCATTGTTCGCGCTGGCCAGTCAGCCGGCTCTGGCAGACGGATGGCGTCATCACGGGTACGGGCGTTTCCCGGGCGCTAATGCCTGGGTGCCGTTTGCACTGGGCGCAGTGGTCGGGGGGGTGGCGCTCGGCGCCATGCTGCAACCGCAGCCGATCGTTGTACAGCCGGTTTATGCTCAACCGCCGGTCTATGGACGGCCTAGGGTGATCGTGCCACCGCCCGGATATATGTTAATGCAGCCTCCGCCGGTGTACTACAGCTACTGATGAGGTGCCGCCAGGCTAGGTTGGCTTACCAGAGGCCAGCTTCTGGAGCGTCTGGTAGTCAACCTTCCCGGTGCGCAGTACCGGTAGCTCTGGCATATGCACAACTTCGCGCGGAAGCCAGGTATTGGGGATGTGCTCTGTGCTGAAGTGCTCGCGGATCTTGCTGGCGCTTAGGTTAGGGTCGTTGGTGTATAGACGCAGGAGGGGTTTTCCCTGTTCCACATTCTCAATAGCGATGGCGGCATGGTGATGCTCGGGGGACAGCTTGGCGACTTCGTCTTCGATGAAGCCGAGGGAAATCATTTCGCCGGCGATCTTGGTGAAGCGCTTCTTGCGCCCCTTGATCATAAGGTAACCATCGGTGTCGATCGTCACGATATCTCCGGTGTCGTACCACCCATCGTCAAGCGACGAACGTTCTTCGACCAGGTCGTGCAAGTAGGACTTCATCAGATTCGGGCCACGCACATGAAGCACGCCACCTTCGGCGATGCCTTCATGAGGCTCGATCCGGTATTCGATGTGAGGCAAAAGCCGCCCGACTGTGCCATGACGCGTGCCGCTAGGGACATTCACAGCGATCACGGGACCAGCTTCGGTAGCGCCGTAACCTTCCAGCATCGTAATGCCTAGTGCCTCATAGAGCTCACGTGTGCGGAGTTTGAGACGTTCAGCGCCGGCAACGATATAGCGTAGTGACGAAAGATCCTCGGGTTTTGCCGCCTTGTAAAGCTGGCTGAGAAAGGTATCCGTCGACAGCATGACGCTGGGTTTCTGGTTGCGGATCAGCTGCAGGTTTTCTTTGTGTCGCAACGGCGAGAGGCCGATAATGGTGCGCATGCCGTTGAGCAGCGGCAGTAGTACGCCGGCGGTCAGGCCAAAGGCGTGGAACTGCGGTAGCGCGCTGAACATGCTTTCATGGGTGCCAATCGGAAAGGCAGCCAGTATCTGGTCAACGTTAGACAGCAGATTACGGTGCGACAGAACGACTGCTTTAGGCTCGGCTTCGCTCCCCGAAGTGAAGAGAATCACCGCATGGTCATCCGGTTTGCTACGCTCGGTTCTCAATCGCTTGAGACGCACCCGTAACAGTCCTCTCAGCTTGGCCATTCGGCCGATGCGTTGTGCAATATCTTCAAGAAATACGGTGCGTATCCCGCGTTCGGCCAGCAGCCCCGGCAGGTCGTTAAGATCACACTTATCTAGAAACTGGCGCGATGTCAGCAGCACATTCATGTGGGCGCGTTCACAGCAGCGCACCAGAATCGGCAGTGGAAACGTGTAGTTCAGTATGGCGGCGGCTTTATGCGCAAAGAGACACGCGAAGATGCTGACCACACCGGTGACGCTATTTGGCAGCAGACACCCCACATGATGACGCACCGTCAGCGTCTCGATCTGGCGGGACAGCACAGCACAGCCGATGATCAGACGGTCAAAGCTAAGTGATCGGCCGAGCTCGTCGATCACAATCGGTTGGCGGCCGGGATGCGCCGCGGCCGACATCAGGAGTCTTTTGGGGATCGTATTGTTGGCCGGCATAGGTTTTTCAGCGTTCTATAATGTGACTAGTTTGCCATGCGCCGGGAAAAAAATCGCCGTGCGGATGGTAATGCCCTGTTCGGCCTCGTGTGCGTAAAGCGCGGCATAGCGTTCTAGCTGTGGCCGGTAGGTCGCCGCTTTGGCTTCCAGATGGGCTATCAGGGCCGTGCCCGTCAATGCCGCATCGTGGCGCAGGGTTTTGTAGTCGATGATCCAGCGAATACCATCTTCGATGAAGGTGCGGTCAATGACGTGCCGGTGGATTTCGTCTGGTTCTGTCATCGCCTGATCGGGTTCATCGTTGCGCATCGATGCTGCAAGATTGCTCAGCGGCACTTCGCAGCCGGCCGCTTCATGCGCACCCAGAATCCATCGACTCTCCGGGTTGGTGAGTGCGCGTTTCAAGGTGTCGCAGACGACCTCGGTTGCAGCGTCTATCTCTTCCGGGGGATAACCAAGCCGGGAAAAATTTTGGTTCAGGCGTGGTAACAACGCTTCAACACGCTGCTGGCTCCATGCGTCCAGACCGTCTTGGGCAATAGCTTCCAAATATTGGTGGATCATCGTACCGATATCCATTTCCAGCGTGCTATCGAAAACGTGGGGTGGTTGATCTTCCGTTACCACCGGCGGCCTCGGTGTGACCGCTGCCGTGCGAGGTGTCGCGACCCGAACAAGTCTAGGCTCAAACGTGGCGGGATCAATACGGCTGGCTGGCGGCATGGGGGCGGGCGGTTGGGCGGCCGCCACCATGAAATCCTTCTCGACCAGGGGCCATAGTGGTGCAAGTAAGGAACTGGATGCGGGCGGCTTCAGATCAGTAGGGGTGTCGCTCTTGGAGCTGCGCCCGGCGATCCCCAGGAGATGTAGCCGACGTATGGCACGTGTGGCGGCGACATAAAGGACGCGACGATCCTCATTCTGTGCACGGGTTCGTTCCAGACTGCGCAGCAAGGCATAGGGTGTTGGCGTTTTTCCACTCGGGCTTCCCGGTGCCGGTGCCGGCGCTACGACCAGATGTTCCCGGCCGTCATCGTCGAGAATCAGCGTGTCCCATAAGAGCAGAGCATGGCCGTCATTGGGTGGCGTTCTGTGCAAACCAGGCACGATGACGGTATCGAACTGCAAGCCCTTGGATTTGTGAATCGTCATCAGTTGTACGTGACCGCTATCCTCGCTCGCATCCGGTGCGGCAAAAAGACGACCCAGCGCGTCATCCAGGCGATCAAGTTCGAGTTCACCATGCATATCTAGGGTGTCGAGCAAGCCGAAGTAGGCCTGGACGTCTTCAATATCACTCTCACTAATCAAGCAATCCGGGCCGCCGATGGCGTGCCAGACACCCTCGACCCAGCGCCGTGCGCGTTGTACGCCCTGATGTGCGTAAGCGGCGAGCAGAGCATGACGGAGTGGCAGCAGACGGCGTTGTCCATCTGCACTAAGTCGGCTGATGCGGGCATCGTCCTGCATGAGCGACCACAGCGACTGTAGATGATCATCGGCTGCGAGGTGATGTAGGTCAGCCAGCGTTAGGCCGCACCAGGGTGCGCGCAGGATGGCGAGCCAATGTAAGCGATCGCCCTGAGCGTGTAGCGCGCGCGTGAGCGACACAAGATCCTGCACGCTCTGGCGGGCCGCCAATGCATTAATTTCGACCGCACGAAACGGTACGCGTGGTTCGATATCCTGAAGTTGCGTGATGAGCGCGTCAAGGTGCGAGCGCGCCCGCACCAGTACGGCGATGGTGCTGTTTGGGTCTTCAGTCCGGGCAGTACGGATCAGATTAGCGACGATGGTGGCTTCGCGTTCATCAGCAAGGGATCGTGGCGCGGTATCACCGCTATCGCGATCGCGCTCACGTGTAATCAACGGGTGAATAGTGACACCGGCCGTCGGCTCGGCCACTTTTCCGGCCACGCAGGGTTCATAGCGGACAGCGCCGCGAATGATGTCGTCTTCAGGTGCGAAGACCTGGCCAAAGGTCGCATTGACCCAATCGATGATCTCCGGGTGCGAACGGTTATTCCGGTAGAGCTGCAGGGATTCGGGTTGAATTTTGCCCAGTCCATTTTTGCGGACACGCAGAAACAAACCGACATCCGCTTTGCGGAAGCGATATATCGATTGCATTGGATCGCCCACCAGAAAGATCGAACGATCAGGTTCGTGTTCCCACCCGGCAGTCAAACGCTCTAGCAATGCGATCTGGAGTGGGCTGGTGTCCTGGAATTCATCCACCAGGAGATGGCGTAAATGATAATCCAGGCGCTCGCGAATTTCGCCCGGCGCGTCGTCTGAGCCGATCGCTTCAACGGCACGCATGGCGATCTCGCCAAAATCGACAGATTTTTCCTGATGGAAGACCAGCCAGAGCTGGGTGTAGGCTAGACGAAGGAGGGCGGCCAGCGCAGCCACCAGTTCGGCTGAAGCGTTACTCAGCTCAGGATCGGGTAATTCACGGATACTGGCTAGTATCGCTGCATCACCACTGGCGGCAATCTCGGCAATGGCGTCAAGCAGCACTTGGCGTTGCGGTTGATGGGCTGTACCGGCA
>JBDLTT010000008.1:0-8753 GCA_039805725.1 Pseudomonadota bacterium
TGCTCGCTGTGTATGGGTAACCAGGCACAGATCCGCAAGGGCTCGACCGCGATGTCGACCTCGACCCGTAACTTCCCGAATCGTCTGGGGATCGACACCCGCGTGTATCTGGGTTCGGCCGAGCTGGCTTCGGTGTGTGCACTGCTGGGCCGTATCCCGACCCCGGCCGAGTACATGGAACACCAGGGCGTCATCAGCAAAGATGCTGACAAGATCTACCGCTACATGAACTTCGATCAGATCAAGGAGTTCAAGGACGTGGCAGATACCGTCAACGTCTAAGTTGATCCCGCAATAAAAAGAACCCGCCGCTCGCAAGACCGGCGGGTTTTTTCATGGCGCAGATCTGGTAAATTGATCGCATTGCATCGATAGGAGACTGTCATGAAAAAAACCAAACTCGTTTTCGCTCTGGGCATAGCAACCATGGCAGGTGTGGCGCAGGCAGAAACGCTGCGTGCCATCACAGTCGAACAGAACGCCAGTTATGCGCTTGATGTCGATAGCCTGACCAAGTCCAATGGAAAAACCGCCTTCGCCGTGCAGACGATCTACACCAACAAAATGAAGGCGCCCAATGGTGCCGATTACATCAAGGCAACCAATACCTTCCTGGCCGACTGCAAGGCAAAGACGCAGGCGCTGACGGGTGTGACGCTGATGGAAGGATCCGGCAAGGTGGTCTATAGCTACACACCAACGGTGAATGAAGCGCCGATGATCGTACCGGAAAAGAACTCGCTGGATGCCAAGATCATGCAGGTGGCTTGTAGCGCCAAGTGACGTATCAAGCCTGTTGTTTAGCCATGTGCTGGTAAAAGCGTCGTTTAACGATCTCCAGCAGCATCAGATAACTTGCCACCATACCCGCCAGAATCGCGAAGAAGAGCGGCGGCAAAGGCTCAAAGCCAAGCGCGCTGGCCAGCGGTGTAAACGGTAGCAGGCAGGTGAGTAGTACAACGCCAATCGATGTGGCAGCCAGCCATGGGTTGGGGCGGCTTTTCCAGGCACTACCAGCAGTACGGATGATGAAAATCGCCAGTACCTGGCTGGCGAGTGACTCCACGAACCAGCCCGTGTGAAATAGAGTCTCGTTCGCTTTGAAGATCCAGAGCATGACGCCAAAGGTCATGAAATCGAAGAGCGAACTCACCGGGCCGGCGGCCCACATGAATTTGCGAATGAACGCGATATCCCAATGCTGGGGTTTGAGTAAGGTGTCGCTATCGACGTTATCCATAGGAATCGGAAACTCCGACAGATCGTAGAGCAGGTTGTTAAGGAGAACCTGTGCCGGCAATAACGGCAGAAAGGGCAAGAAGAGCGTGGCGGCCGCCATGCTACACATATTCCCGAAGTTGGAGCTCGTACCCATCATGATGTACTTCATGATGTTGGTCGTAGTCCGACGGCCTTCACTGACACCTTGGCAGATGACGTTGAGATCTTGCTTGAGCAGAATCAGATCGGCCGCTTCGCGAGCGACATCGACAGCAGTATCGACCGAAATGCCGACATCGGCTGCGTGTAGTGAAGGGGCATCGTTGATGCCATCCCCCAGATAGCCGACGGTGTGACCTTGGAGCTTGAAGGCAAGGATGATGCGTTTTTTCTCGACGGGATTGATGCGGCAGAATAAATTGACATCGTGGATGCGTGCCGCCAGACTGGCGTCGTCCATGGCGGCAACATCGTGGCCAAGCAGAACACCTGTGACCGGCATGCCAATCAGATTGCAAACATAACGGGTGACTTCTTCGCTATCGCCGGTCAGAATCCGCACACTAACGCCGCTATTGGTGAGGGTTTTAATGGCCGCAGCTGCGCTTTGTTTGGGCGGATCGAGAAATGCAGCAAAGCCAGCAAACGTCAGTGCAGTTTCGTCATCGATTACCGCGTGATCATGCCCTGTGGGTACATCACGCCAGGCGATGCCGAGAACTTTGAACCCTTCGTTGCCAAGCTTCGTCTGTAGTTTCTTAATCCGTTCTCGGTCCGCGTCGGTGATTGGGCAGATGCCCTCGCTGCATTGCCATTGTGTGCAATGCTTCAAGACGTCTTCCGGGGCACCTTTGACAATGAGCTGACGTTGGTTGTTATTGGCGATGAGCACGGAAACACGGCGTCGCTCGAAATCGAAAGGAACTTCGTCGATCTTTATCCATTGTTCGTCGGCAATGGGTGCATCGAGTTCATGGTGATCCAGAATCGCATCGTCGAGTGGGCTGCGTAGACCCGATTCGAAGTGGCTGTTCAGATAGGCAAGCCGCAACACGGCTGCGCTGTCTTCGCCGAGCGCGTTTACGTGGCGCTCCAGGCGAATCCGTGCCTCGGTCAGTGTCCCGGTCTTGTCGGTGCACAGGAGGTCCATCCCGCCAAGGTCTTCAATAGCAGATAGCTTTTTGACGATCACACGCTGCTTAGACAGACGAATTGCCCCTCGGGATAGCGTCAGCGTCACGATCATGGGGAGCAATTCGGGGGTTAATCCCACCGCTAGCGCGATCGAGAAGAGAAACGATTCCAGCAGCGGGCGTTGAAAGACAGCATTAATCAGGAAGACAAACAGCATCAAGAAGATGGTGAGCCGCATGATCAGTTGGCCAAAGGACTGAAGGCCAATTTCAAAGCGGGTTGGTGGCGCTTGATCCATGAGGGTTTCGGCGATATCGCCCAGCGCAGTCTGTTCGCCAGTTCTGCAAACGACGGCCGTGGCCATACCGCTTACCACCGAGGTGCCCATAAAGACCGCATTATCAGCGTCTGCTAGCGCTTCAGTGGCAATCGTCAGTGCGCCAGCATGTTTTTCTACAGGAAAGGTTTCGCCGGTCAGTACCGACTGGTTTATGAAAAAGTCCTTGGCATCCAGCAACCGGCAATCTGCGGGTACTAGCGCCCCGGCATTGAGTAACACCACATCGCCAGGAACAATCTTTTCAATTCGTGTTTCAACGAGCTGTCCATCGCGTAAGACCGTCGCCCGAACCGCCACCTGTTTCTTGAGGAGATTGGCCGCGTGCTGGGCGCGATGTTCCTGAATGAAATCCAGCGTCACGCTCAGCAGAACAATCGCCCAGATGATCCAGGCGCCTTCGACTTCACCCATCAAAGCCGACAGGCCGCTGGCAACGAGCAGAATCAGCACCAGCGGGTTCTTGAAGTGTGCCAGATACTGCATCAAGACGCTGCGGCGTGGCGTTGTACCGAAAAGATTCCGCCCGTAACGGGTTAGGCGCCTTTTAGCTTCCTGAGCCGATAAGCCACTGGCACGACTGTCCAACGCCTCTAGAAGTTCGGGCAGCGGAGTGTTCCAGAATTTGGCCTGTGCTTTTGTCATAATCCTGAAAAAAGGGTTCCGGTTAGAGTATAAGCTGGCCATTCACTCTGTGGTCGTTTTGTATAGAATGAGTGCTCAAATCAACGGGGTATGCAATGAAACGACTGCGACTAAATCTAGGTTTATGTGGCATGTGCATTTTGGCGATAAGCCTCGTGAGTATCTCGTATGCACAGGATGCGTCAGAGCTAGCTCAGATCGCAGCCGATGAGGCTAAGATTCCTAAGGCACCTCGCAGCAGTGCAGATGTATTCCGAATGCTGGATCAGCACCAGCCTGACCCGAAACGAATTCAGGCGCTCATCAAAGAGGCTGATGCGTCGCCACCGACTGGAATATCCGAACGCGATCTTTGTCTTTTTTATCAGAACCGCTCGCTAGCGGCGGCCACCCTAGGCAGGTTGAATCAAGCTGAAGAAGATTCAAAAAAGGCCATAGAGCTCACTTCCGTCAATGACAAAAACTTGCTTTCCGATTCGTATTCTGCGGCAGCTGGTGCAGCGCTTGTTGCAGGACATCCGCAACGGGCTATTGAATACATTCAACAAGGTCTTGACCAGATCAATCGAATCAGAGATTCGACAGCCGGTTACTTGCTGGGATCGAGCCGTTTTTTATTGTCGGCTTATTTGATGCTTGGTGATACCGAAGCAGCAGAAAAGGCGAACCAGCAATTGGCGCAGGCTTATGCTGAAGTGCAGACATACAAGAAGGGTTGGCCAGAATGGCAGCACCACTGGACACAAAATTATCGGGCGGGTAGAGGAGTCTATTTCCTGGGTATTGGCAAGCCTGTTGAAGCAGAGTTTGAGCTACTACGAGCAAAGGATGCGATCGAAACCCAAAAAGCACGACAGGAACGCGGTGAATTCGCAGGTTCAACCCGTAGGCCGCAGCAAGCAAGTACGATTGACTCTGGGCGTGAAACAATATTGCGTTTATTAGGGCGGGCGACCCTGGGTCAGGGCAAATCAGCTCTGTCGGAATATTACTTTCGTGAAGCATTGAAAATTAACCTAACCGAACAGAGCAGAGCGTCGCCGCGAGTCGCTTTGTCGCTTAGCGGTTTGTCCCATGCGGTCGCAGAACAAGGGCGTTTGGATGAGTCAGTGCAACTATCCAAAGCGGCATTGCAGAGTATGAAAGAGTCCGGAGCCAGCCAATCTTCGTTGAACGTGATTGAAGCCTATCGCTCCTATGCGGATGCTTTATCAACGAATGGCAACTACAAGCTGGCGCTTGATCAATATGGATTGATGAAGCAGGGTTTGGCGCAAAACCCTGAATTGCAGGCGCGCTATCGTAGGAAGGGTGATTTTGAAGAGCAAATCGCTTTGTTAGAAATGGGGCAGAACGCTGAGGCTGAGACCCAGGCACGGGCTATGGCCGATGAGTTAGTGGCCAAGTTGGGTGAAAACCACCCCAGAGCGGCTATGGCTCAGGCGTTTTACGCCACCGCACTCGATCGTAGCGGCAAATACAGCGAAGCTGTACAACGCTTTTCTAAATGCATTCCTGTCTTGATCAGTAAAGCCCAGCAAAGCTCTGAGGCAGGCGCCCAGAGCGTGCGCCAACAAAAGCGCCTGTCGATTGTGATCGAAGGCTATATCGATGCGCTGTTCAAATCAGGCGCTGGTAACAAAGAGAATTTGAATCTGGCCTTCCAGCTCTCGGATACGGCTAAAGGCAGCAACGTGCAGAAGGCGATGACCCAAAGCACGGCGCGTGCCGCCATCAAGGATCCAGCTTTGGCTGAATTGGCTCGCAAAGAGCAGGACGCACAACGCCAGATCCAAACCTTGACTGAACTTCAGGCCTCTTTGGCATCGGCGCCATCTAGCCAGCAACTGCCAGGTATTCAGGCTAAGTTAAAAAGTGATGTCGATAAGCTGACAAGTCAGCGTGACGATCTGCGCAAAGATATCGCCCGTAAGTTCCCTGAATATGCAGATCTGGTCGATCCCAAACCTGTAACTGTGGATCGAGTCGCCAAGCTACTGCAACCAGGCGAAGTGCTGGTCAACTGGTATTTGGGGGATTGGGGTAGTTATGTCTGGGTGATCAGCAACAAAGGTCTGGCAGCATCATCGGCGCTGTCGATTACTCGGGTGCAGGTGGCGAACGATGTGGCCAAGTTACGTAAATCTTTGGACCCTCATGTTTCGTCGGTTGACGAGATTCCCCCCTATGACATGACGGTCGCTAATAACCTGTACAACAAACTGCTGGCGCCTGTGAAATCTTCACTGGAGGGTCAGAAGGTTGTGCTGGCTGTGCCGCATGCCGAACTCGGTCAATTGCCGATCGCCGTGCTCACCACCAAGCCATTCGCCCAGCCTGCGAAGGGTAGCCAAAACTTTGCAGGGTATCGGAATGCCCCATGGTTGGTTCGCGATGTGGCCATTCTTCAACTACCCTCGGTCACGGCGTTGGCTGCACTTAGAGCAGCTCCCAAAAACTCTGACAACGCTGGAACCTTCATTGGCTTTGGTGACCCATATTTCAGCCCGGATCAGGCAGGCAGTTTTAAGGTGGCAGATGCTAGTGTGATGTCTAGTCGTGGCAAGCCTCTCAAACTGCGCAGTGCTCCGAATACGCGTGGCGTCAGTAGCGCTGAATTAGGGCTGTTGCCGCGTCTGCCAGACACTGAGGTAGAGCTTAAAGACGTAGCGGCCGTCTTCAAGGCAGACCCCGAAAAAGATATTTACCTGCATGAGCGGGCTAGCGTTAGCAATGTTCTGAAAGCCGACCTGTCTAACAAGTCTGTGGTCATGTTCTCCACGCATGGCCTGGTGCCGGGCGATCTGGATGGTCTGACTCAGCCCGCGCTAGCGATGTCGAGCCCACAGGTGACTGGCGAGAAGCAGGGTGACGGCTTGTTACGCATGGATCAAATACTGAATCTGAAACTGAATGCCGACTGGGTAGTGCTCTCAGCCTGTAATACCGCCGCCGGGTCGGGTAAGGACACGGAAGCTGTATCGGGTTTGGGGCGCGCCTTCTTCTATGCGGGTGCGCGCGCCATGCTGGTTTCAAATTGGCCCGTAGATACGGTATCGTCCCGGTTGCTGATGGTGGATATCTTCAAGCGTCAGCAGGGAAAAAATACTGGCAAACCCGAAGCACTTCGTCAGGCGGAGCTAGAACTGGCTGATAAAGGGAGTGCTTCCGGCTATGCTTATGCCCATCCGCTTTTCTGGGCGCCGTTTGTGGTGATTGGAGATTGACCATGAGATTCCGTAGCGTTGTGTTATCTGGTTTGGCTGTGCTGGTCTTAAACACGACCGACGTTTATGCTGCACCTTTGATTACCGCAAAAGAAGCGAAGTTGCCCGATGCCGCCGGAGGCCTCAATACGCGCGGCATTTCGCGCGGCCCTGGGATCAAAGTGGTGTCTCCGGAGGCGGGAGTGCAGAATAAGGGTCCGTTCGAATTCAAAGTCGATTTTGAGCCCAGAGGTGGTGCGACGATTGATAAATCCTCGATCAAGGTTATTTACATGAAGTCACCGGTGGTGGATCTGACGCCGCGCATCAAAGGGGCGCTGACGGATAACGGGTTTGACTTGAAAAACGCCGAGATCCCTCCGGGTGAGCATCAGATCAAAATTATGGTCAAAGATTCCGATGGTCGCGAGGCATCAATGACCACGACGCTGATTAGCGCCAAATGAAGTGCCCCTATTGTCTGAGTGAAGTTGCCGATGAGGCACTTGCGTGTCCGTATTGCACGAAGGATCTCTATCTCTTCAAGCCCATGATGCAGCGCGTGGCTGATCTTGAAGCGCAACTCAGTGCGCTGCCCGAGCGGGAGGCTCTGGTACAACGTGTTACGCAGCTGGAGTCACTGTTGACACAGCAGGCGATGTCAGCGGGTGATCGTGAGGGGGCAGGCGCCAGGGGAAACTTTGGAAATTTATGGGTATTCCTGGTATTACCGCTGCTGCTGCTCCTGTTGGGGCATGGACTGATTACGATCGTCTATGACACCAAGTTGCTCTACTTGCGCTTGATCTCTATCGCGATCCCGGCCGTCTTTGGTTATGGCCTTATGAGCTCCGGGCCGCATAAATTGCTGCCTTGGTTTCTAGTTTCCGCCTTATTGGCGTTGTTGTCCGTGATCGGTATGAGTTACATGACCCATCTGGTCGATGGCACACCGGTGATGCCCCAGAACGCCTTCGAGTGGCGCGAGTATCTGGAGTACGGCATCAGTATCAGCAGTAGCTTTCTAGCGGGCATGATTCTTGGACGTGCGGCCTATATCAAGCATCATCGACTGATCTCGACGGCAATTGGGGGTGCCTACTCTGCTCTGGTTGCTTCAACCGGTCGCGACAAGTTGGATGCACAGAGCGCCTTCAAATTGATGAAGGCGCTCAATGATCACATCAGTACCATCATGGCGCTTGGATCTACGGCACTATCCGTTTACACCGGCCTTAAAGGTATCGTCGGCTAGCTGATCTGTTGACATGCCCAATCTGGGGATTGTCATGCCCGATCTGGGCATCTGTCGATAGATTAAATTAGACTGTGACGAAAAAGCCCCGAGGACAGTACATCCCCGGGGCTTTTAGTTGGGCTTGGCGTGGTGACTTAGCCGCAGGTACCCACCGCGCCGCAGGCGGTGCAGAAGTCACAACCATCTTTTCTGATCATGGTGGTGTTGCCGCACTCACTGCACAGCTTGCCTTGCACCGGTTTCACGGCGCCTTCTTCGGTCGGGGTTTGCAGAATACCCATCTGCTTTACCGGGAAGCCGTTCTCATCCAGAATGCCCAGCATGTTGTAGCGGTGCAGGATGAGGTGGGCGACATAGGCAATGGTCGACGGATAGGTCTGCTGCTTGCGCGAGCCCGGCACGAAGGCCAGCATGTCACCCAGCGGTTCCGGGTAATCGAGCAGCTTGCGCAACTTCATGCCGATCCAGGCTGGATCGATGACGCGCATGTCGGTCGACAGCAGCTTCGACAGACCGTCCAGGGCGCGCGGGTAATTGCCCGAGAGCCACATCGAGTAAGGGCGGCTCACGCCATCCGGCAGGGTGATTTCTTTCAGACCCAGGACGAAGTCTTCACCCGTGTTCGGGTTGAAGATATCGACAGTCCACGACAGCGTGCCATCGGTTCCGGTCTTCGGTTCCTTGGCGCTCATCAGCGCGTCGTACACCGGGGTCGGCAGATCCTGCTTGAACCAGCCGAGTTGCTCCACGCGGTAGCGGACGAGCTGGGCGAAAGCCGAGACCGACGACGACATGATCTGACGCTCACCATTGGGCGGGAAGGCCATCTCGAACGATTCGCCCGCCGACGGGGTGTTCGACAGCGAGTCGAGCTTCAGCTTCAGCCAGGCCGGGTCGTTGGCGCGCATATCCATCGACAGCGTCTTGGCGACGGCGCCCAGGCCACGCGGTT
>JBDLTT010000009.1:0-7123 GCA_039805725.1 Pseudomonadota bacterium
TCATTGCTGACATTTCTTTACGCTGTACTTTTGCATCTTGCTGTTCGATAACAGCGTTAGCGCATTGTTCAAAGCCAGCACGACTGTTAAGTACATACCCTTGTCGCTGCTTGTAGTTCACTTCGTCGTAAAAGTCTTTCGCAGCTTCTAATGCCCGCCGCTTGTCTGTTTCTTTAGTACTACGGCGCAGTATCTTGCCGTCGGTGTAGTAGCGCACCCACCAAAACGGTGACGCTGCCAACTGATAGATAACCAGCTTTTTAGGATAGTTGGGGACTTGCGTAAGGTTCTGCGCTGACGTGCGGTGCTTGCCACTCGTTGCAGCGTCGCTTTTTATGACGGTTAGCGCAGCCTTCTTCACAGCCGACAGCCCCACCACAACTGCTTTACAGCAGTTTTTGGTACATAACCAAATAATAGAGTGGGAGCGAAATCTAACATAAGTAGTTTAGTGTAAACTAAACTACAATCATTTCCTACCGCTCAGCCTAACCAGTTGATTTAACTGGAAATTATGGTCGGGGTGAGAGGATTCGAACCTCCGGCCTCTACGTCCCGAACGTAGCGCTCTACCAGGCTAAGCTACACCCCGACAGGCTGAGCAATCAGAAATGACCTGCACAAACAAGAGGCGCGATTGTAGCAAACCCGCTCCCGCTTTGAAAGCCCAAACGCATTCGGTCTAATCCGTCTCTGGGATCATTGTCGCCAGTTGTTGCAGCCAGAACTCCGTGGCGATCGTGGCGGCGTTTATCCAACTAAAATAACTGAACTTCAGCAAATCCAGTTTGTAGTCGCCCACTTGGGAAAGCGGGGCCGGAACCCAGGGGGTTCCGGCATTCGTTTTAGGATGATCCACCAAGATTAGCGTTCGTAGGTTTCACCCGAGTAATAAGGCACGCAATACGCCGGTTCGTTGTCCCCATTTGAAAAAAGCAGATCAGGCGTTGTGATGGCCCCATTCACTTTCATCGTACTATCGTCGAAGGTGATCGAGTAGACGCCGCGCTCATTACCATTACAGAATCCGTAATTCCAGTCGATCTGACGAAGATTGCTAAAGTGCTCAACCGATCGTTGCGGCCCCAATATTTTGTGGACCTGGGCACCATCCATGCCATTCTTGACCAGCACAAAATTTTTAAGATTCATCACCTGTTCAACACGCGTCACAAGACCCTGGTCATCAAAGTACACCATGAAGGTCACGAAACCGGTCGGCTGATTGGAGTAGGCGGCCTGAATCACCTTGCCCTGGCTGTTACGCCAGGTCATATCCGGCTTGCCGACCGACTGCTCCACTTGCGCGACACTGGCCCCCGGCTTGATACTGGCACCCGGAATCGCCGATGCACAGCCGGTCAGCACCGCAGCGCTTAAAACAGCGGTTGCAACACCCGTTAGCGCGTGAAATTGTTTCTTGATCATCTCAGACTCCTTTGTCCCAGAGGCAAAATAAGACACGTTAAAATTAACGTTATGCTGCATTAAGCCTTTAATAAGCTCGGGCTGCAAGTGCTGGGCTATGCTTACGATCAACCAACCTGCCAGAGGATACACCCCATGTGGCTACGCTACGCACCCCACCTGATTGCCCTGTTGGCAACCGCTCACTTCGCCACCTCAAGTCTTGCCGCCGAGCCACACCGTTTCGGCAAGGCGGCCATGAGCGGCGAACAGACCTATAAAGCCGTCTGCGTCACGTGTCACGGCCACGGCCTGGCGGGCGCCCCGCGCGCTGGCAACCGGCAGGCCTGGGCGCCACTGATCGCCGAAGGCTACGAAGACCTGGTCGGCAGTGCACTCACTGGCGTGCGCATGATGCCCCCCAAAGGCGGCGCACCCGAGCTGTATGACATCGAAGTAGCGCGCGCCGTTGTTTATATGGCCAGTCTCGCTGGCGGCAAATTTCCCGAACCTACCGAGGCCAACGTCAAAGCCGCCCGGATCGATGGTGAAAAACGCCACACGGAACGACTGAAAAAGGCCGCGGCGAGCCGCCAATAACGGCGGCGCACGCGCTTAGGACTTTGGTATCCGGGCGTCCTTCTGCCAGGGCCAGCGACCTTCCATTTCCAGAATCAGCGACCAGCTGAGGAAGGTCCGGATCGCCACAATGGCCGCCAATACGGCCACGCTGAGCAAGGTCGGGCTCACCGCCACGGTACGGATGATGTCCGCCGCCACCAGCACTTCCAGTCCCAGCAACAAGGTGCGGGTGATCTGGTTGCGCACCATCTTGTAAGCGTAGTCGACGCCCTGACTGCTCAGATCCAGCGGGAAACGGATCATGCCCCAGAGCACCCCCAGCACGATCACAGCAACACCAAGGGCGTCGCCCCACTCGCCCATTAACTCGATGAAACCCAGATGATTCATCATCGCCTCCTGATTTAGTGGCTTCGCGCGACCGCAAAATCGGCCAAGTCTTCCAGCGCCTGCTTGTAGATCGAATCCGGCAAACTTGCCAAGGCGTTACGCGCCAGCGTCGCCTCTTGGCGCGCCGCCGCGCGTGCGGCATCGAGCGCACCGCTCTCGTGCACCGTTTTCAGAACGGCGTCGAAGTCTTCCAGCCCACCGGATTCAATCGCCTTGCGGATCGCCGCCGCAATTTCCGGCGTGCCACGGTCCCGCGCGTAAATCAGCGGTAGCGTTGGCTTGCCTTCGGCCAGATCATCGCCCAGGTGTTTACCGGTATCGGCTTCGTTGCCGGAATAATCCAGTACGTCGTCGATGATCTGGAACGCCGTGCCCAGATGCATGCCGTAGCGCGCCAAACCCTCCTCCAGCGCCGGCGATGCGTCGGCCAGCACGCCGCCCAAACGGGAAGCGGCTTCAAACAACTTGGCCGTCTTATAACGGATCACCTGCAGATAACGTTCTTCATTCACGTCGGCGTCGTGGCAGTTCATGAGCTGTAGTACTTCGCCCTCAGCAATGATGTTGGTCGCTTCCGATAGTACTTCCATCACCCGCATGCGCCCCACCGACACCATCATCTGGAAAGCACGGGAGTACAGAAAATCGCCGACCAGCACACTGGCGGCGTTACCGAACAGTTCGTTGGCTGTCTCGCGGCCACGGCGTAGGCTGGATTCGTCCACCACATCGTCGTGCAGCAGCGTCGCGGTATGAATAAATTCCACCACGGCCGCCAGCACCCGGGCCTGTTCCCCGGCCGCACCGCAAGCGCCTGCCGTCAGCAACAGCAGCGCCGGACGTAGCCGCTTGCCGCCGCTGTGGATGATGTACTCGGAGACCTGGCGCACCAGCACCACCTCGGAATGCAGCGAGGTACGGATGACGTCATCCACCTGCCGCATCTCATCAGCAATGAGTTCGACAAACAGGGGCTTGGCGGGGTGAGCGGGTTGATTGGGGCTGGCAGTCACGCGAAAAACCGGTTAAAAAGGCAATGAAGGGCCGAATTTACGGGCGCTCGGCGGTTGAGTCAAGGAAAAGCGCGCCAGAAGGCCCAAGGGCTTTGACAACAAAGGATTTTTTACGTAAACTTACGAGTTCTTTGCAATATCCCTTTGGAGTCCAACATGTACGCGGTCATAAAAACCGGTGGCAAGCAGTATCGCGTTGCCGCTGGTGAAAAAATTAAAGTAGAACAGATACCGGCAGAAGTTGGCACCAAGATCACCCTCGACCAGGTTCTGATGGTCGGCGAAGGCGAAGCCGTGAAGATCGGCGCGCCGCTGGTGGCAGGTGCGAGCGTTTCGGCCACGGTTCTGAGCCAGGGTCGTCACGACAAAGTGCGCATTTTCAAAATGCGCCGTCGTAAGCACTACCAGAAGCGTCAGGGCCATCGTCAGAATTACACCGAACTGCAGATCGACACGATCGCAGGCTAATCCGGTCAACAATCTGGTTAAGAAGGAGCCTTACACATGGCACACAAAAAAGCAGGCGGTAGTTCACGTAACGGCCGCGACTCAGAAGC
Source organism: Pseudomonadota bacterium (assembly GCA_039805725.1). Lineage (GTDB taxonomy): Bacteria > Pseudomonadota > Gammaproteobacteria > Burkholderiales > Rhodocyclaceae > Fluviibacter. The sequence continues at coordinate 3,950 of JBDLTT010000009.1, forward strand.
CAAACGACTTGGCGTCAAGCGTTACGGCGGTCAACTGGTTAAAGCCGGCAACATCATCGTTCGCCAACGCGGCACCGAGTTCCATCCGGGCGACAACGTCGGCATGGGCAAGGATCACACCCTGTTCGCGCTGATCGACGGCACCGTCAAGTTCACCATCAAGGGCGAACAGAAGCGCCGCACGGTTGTCATTCAGCCGGCACAGTAATTCGTGTCTGTCGGGCAGCTTGCCCGCTGGCACATTAAAGCCCTATCCTTACCGGTAGGGCTTTTTCTTTAGCAGAGCACCCATGAAATTTATTGACGAAGCGCGTATCGAAGTCCTCGCCGGCAAAGGTGGCGATGGCTGCGCCGCATTCCGCCGCGAGAAGTATGTTCCCCGGGGCGGCCCCAGCGGCGGCGACGGCGGCAAAGGCGGCAGCGTGTGGGCCGTCGCCGACCGCAACATCAACACGCTCGTCGAATATCGCTACACCCGCAAGTTTCTGGCCAGAAACGGCCAGAACGGTATGAGCGCCGAATGTTACGGTGCCGGTGCCGACGACATCACGCTGCGCATGCCGGTCGGTACGGTCATTTCCGACTACGAAACCGGCGTGGTGCTACACGACCTCAACGTCGATGGCAAAAAGGTGCTGGTCGCCCAGGGCGGCAAAGGTGGCCTCGGCAACATCCACTTCAAGTCCAGCGTCAACCGCGCCCCCCGCCAGTTCACCCGCGGCACACCCGGCGAAGAGCGCATGCTCAAACTGGAGCTCAAGGTCCTGGCCGATGTCGGCCTGCTCGGCCTGCCCAACGCTGGCAAGAGCACCTTTATTCGCGCCGTCTCGGCCGCCAAACCCAAAGTGGCCGACTATCCCTTCACCACGCTACACCCCAATCTGGGCGTGGTGCGTACCGATGAAAACCGCAGCTTCGTCATCGCCGATATTCCCGGCGTTATCGAAGGCGCGGCCGAAGGTGCCGGTCTCGGCCACCGCTTTCTGCGCCATCTCGCGCGCACGCGGTTGATCATGCATCTCGTCGATCTGGCGCCCTTCGACCCCGAAGCGGACCCCGTGCACGATGCCATTGCGATTGCCGCTGAACTGGAAAAGTACGACCCCACGCTGGCAGAGAAGCCTCGGTGGCTCATCCTGAACAAACTGGATCTGATCCCCGAGGAAGAACGCCAACAACGCATCGATGATTTCCTGAAAAATTTTAAAAAAGCCGGCGGCAAAGCCGATCGTCATTTCAGCATCGCCGCGATTACCGGCGAGGGCACGAAGCCCCTGATCTTCGCCATCCAGGATGCGCTCGATGCCATGCCGCCCGCCCTGCCCGTGCATACGGAGAACGATATCCGTGACGTGCAGCCTGACGGCGAGACGGTTTATATCGATGAGGATGCCGATCTGGACGAGGGCAGCGATGACTGACACGCGTCAATCGCTGATCGACGCACGCACACTGGTCGTCAAGATCGGCAGCGCGCTCATCACCAACAACGGCACCGGCCTCGACCTCGACGCGATCAACGGCTGGGCAAAACAGATGGCTGCGCTAGCGGCCGATGGTCGCCGTTTGCTGTTGGTGTCTTCGGGCGCTATTGCCTGCGGCATGCAACAGCTGGGTTGGCACAAACGCCCCGGCAGCATCCCCGAACTGCAGGCCGCCGCGGCGGTTGGCCAGATGGGGTTGGCGCAAACGTACCAGCAGGCCTTCGGCGCGCACGGCATTCGCACCGCGCAGATCTTGCTGACGCACGAAGACCTGGCCGACCGCACGCGTTACCTGAATGCCCGCGCCACGCTGAGCGCGCTGCTCGATCTGGGCGTGCTGCCCATCATCAATGAGAACGATACCGTCGCGACGGATGAAATCCGTTTCGGCGACAACGATACGCTGGGCGCGCTGGTCGCCAACCTCATTGAAGCCGATGCACTCATCATCCTGACCGATCAGGAAGGCCTCTACACCGCCGACCCGCGCAAAGACGCCAGCGCCACGCTGGTCAGTCAGGGTGCGGCGGGTGACGAACAATACGAACACATGGCCGGCGGTAGTGGCAGCCATGTGGGCACCGGCGGCATGATCACCAAAATCTGGGCCGCCAAGCGCGCCGCCCGCAGCGGTGCACACACCGTCATCGCCAGCGGTCGCACCCCGGACGCATTGCCTCGCCTCCTGAAGGGCGAAGAACTCGGCACGCTACTTGTGGCGAGCCACCCCCCGCTGGCCGCGCGCAAACAATGGTTGGCCGATCATTTGCTGCTCGCTGGTCATATTCGGCTGGATGCTGGCGCCAGCAAAGCCCTACGCGCCGGCCGCAGCTTATTGCCTGTCGGCGTCACGCAGGTCGATGGCGAATTCGAACGGGGCGCCGTGGTTGCCTGCCTGGACGAAACGGGTGTGGAAATCGCCCGCGGTCTGATCAACTACGCCAGCAGCGAAGCACGCCGTATCGCCGGTTACCCCAGCGCCGAGATCGAACAACGACTTGGCTATCTCGACGCCCCCGAACTGATCCACCGGGATAACCTGGTCCTGGTATGAACAACGCAGCGACCGGCGAACTCAGCATTGATCGGCCGCTGATCATCCTGACAGGGGGGATCGCCTGCGGTAAATCGGCGGTCGCCGAGCGGCTCAAAACCCTGGGCATCGAGATCGTCGATACCGATCGTATCGCGCACGACCTGACCGCCCCGCATGGCGCCGCCTTGCCAGCACTCCGGGAAGCCTTCGGCGACGGCATCTTTGAGGCTGACGGCAACCTGAATCGCGCCGTGTTGCGTGACATGGTTTTCAAAGATCCGGAATGCAAGACCCGGCTCGAGCAGATCCTGCATCCGATGATCCGGCGCCAGGCGCTTGCAGCGCTCGCCCACGCCAAGTCGCCTTATGTCGTCGCGGATGTGCCGCTGTTTGCGGAAACGGGTTTTCTGCGGGAACAGGCGGATCGCGTCCTCGTCGTCGACTGCCCGCCCGATATTCAGAAGCAACGCCTTCTGGCACGGAGTCGCGAGCAAGGCATGACCAGCGAATTGGCTCATCTGATTCTGCAGGCACAAGCGCCCCGGGAGGCACGGCTCGCACTGGCCACCGAGGTCATCGACAACTGCGGGACGCCGGAACAACGCGATACGCAAACCGATGTCATCCACCATGCCTATCTGGCGTTGGCGCAAT
>JBDLTT010000010.1:0-24757 GCA_039805725.1 Pseudomonadota bacterium
GCGCCACGGATCGAGAGTTCGGGGAAATGGAAGCGGACAAAGCGGTCGGTTTCGCGCAGCATGCAAACTTTCGTGAATAGGTTTAGGTGGATATGGGGTGGGGCCGGCGAACTTCAAGGCGGCCTGGTTAAGTCGTGAGTTGATCAATCAGTCGATCCGCTGGAGGTGATCGCGATAGCGCGCGGCATTCTGCACATACCTGGCGGCGCTGTTCATGAGCTTCGCCACTTCCTCGTCAGTCAGTTCGCGCACCACCTTGCCCGGTGTGCCCATGATCAGCGAGCGGGGCGGGTAAACCTTGCGTTCGGGGATCAGCGTACCGGCACCCACCAGGCTGTGTGCGCCAATCACCGCATGGTTCAGAATCGTTGTGCCGATACCGATCAGGCTGCCCTGGCCGATCCGGCAACCATGCAGCATCACCTTATGACCGATGGTGACATCGGCTTCCAGAATCAGCGGTGCCCCCGGGTCGGTATGAAACACGCAGCCATCCTGCACGTTGGTGCGCGCGCCGATCACGATCGGTTCGTTATCCCCGCGCAGCACGGCGTTCCACCAGACTGAAGACGCTTCGGCGCATTCGACGCGGCCAATCAGCACCGCGCTGGGTGCCACCCAGGCGGTCGGGTCGATCCGGGGGATCCGGTCTTCGAGTTGATAAAGGCTCATGGGATGTCTCGGCGTGGGCCAATCCAGTAAAATGGGCGATTGGGCATTTTATGCCGATCTCTCAGTCACATAAAGCCGAATTCATGACCCCTGCCGGCAGCGCCTTCAAGTACGACCTGCATTGCCATTCCACGGCCTCTGACGGCATGCTGCCGCCAGCCGACGTGGTGGCGCGGGCGCACGCCAATGGCGTGACCACGCTGGCGTTGACCGATCATGATGGGCTTTCCGGTCTGCCGGAGGCGCAAGTCGCTGCCGTCGCGCTGGGGGTAACCCTGGTGCCGGGCACCGAAATCTCCGTCGAGTGGAACGACCATTCGGTCCATATCGTCGGTTTACAGATCGATCCACACAACCCGGCGATCGTCGCGGGGTTGGACCATATCCGCATCGGTCGGGCCAATCGCGCTGAACGCATTGCCGCCGAGCTGGAGAAAGTCGGCTTTCACGGCATTCTGGCCAGAACCATGACCTACGTTGGCAACCCCGAACTGGTTTCGCGGGCGCATTTCGCCAGGGCCCTGGTCGAGATGGGGGCCTGCCGCGAAGTCAAACAGGTCTTCGATCGCTATCTCACGCCTGGCAAGCCCGGTTACGTGCCGCATCCCTGGCCATCGCTGACCGAAGCGCTGGCGTGGATCCGGGCGGCCGGCGGCGTCGCGGTGATTGCCCATCCCGGTCGCTACCGGATGTCCAACCAGGAACTCGGCAAGCTCTTCGAGGCGTTTCGTGACCTGGGCGGGGAGGCCATCGAAGTGGCCTCGGGCAGCCATACGCCGGAGCAGATCGCCCACTTTGGCCGTCAGGCGCGTCACTATGCCTTCATGGGCTCGCAGGGTTCAGACTTCCACGGGCCCGATGAGAGCTATGTCGACCTGGGGCGCAGTCTGCCCTTGCCCGAAGGCGTGGTTCCTGTCTGGAATAACTGGTAAATCAATGCATTAAGAATCATACGTGACACAGTACTTTAATATTCATCCCGACAATCCCCAGCCCCGTTTACTGGAACAGACGGCCGACATGCTCCGCAAAGGGGCCGTCGTCGCCTTGCCGACCGACTCCTGTTATTCGCTGGCCTGCCACCTCGGCGATGCCACCGCGCTGGACAAGATCCGCAAGATCCGCGGCATCGACGATCACCATCTCATGACCCTGATGTGCCGGGATCTTTCCGACATCGGTCAGTACGCCCGCGTCGATAATGCCCAGTATCGTCTACTCAAGCTGGCCACGCCGGGCGCCTATACGTTTGTGCTGGAGGGCACCAAAGAGCTGCCCCGCCGGATTCTTCACCCCAAGCGCAAGACCCTGGGGCTGCGTATTCCCGACAACCGCATCATGCTCGGCGTTCTGCAAGTGCTGGGCGAGCCCTTGTTGACCACCACGCTCATGCTGCCCGGCGACGATGCGCCGCTCAGCGACGGCTGGTCGATCAAGGAACGCCTGCAGCCACAGCTGGATCTGGTCGTCGAAGGCGGCTGGTGCGGCACCGAACCCACCACGGTCATCGATCTTTGCGACATGCCGCCCACCGTGCTGCGGCGCGGGCACGGACCGCTGGCGCCGCTGGGCCTCGAGTCCGCCTAAATTAACCTCCGGAAGTCACAAAACTGGCGGGGCGAAGGGTCGGCCTCTGTTAGAATCGCGGTCGAACGGTTCCCTTATGAATATCGATATCGCCTACCTGGCCATTGCCGCCATCCCCATCATTTTTGCCATCACGCTGCATGAAGCGGCGCATGGTTACGTGGCGCGCTATTTTGGCGATCCGACGGCCTATCAAATGGGTCGGATCAGCCTCAATCCCATTCGCCATATCGACCTGGTCGGCACCATCCTCGTGCCGGCGATGACGTTATTCGTCGGCGGCATTCTGTTTGGCTGGGCCAAACCCGTGCCGGTCGATTACAGCCGACTGCGTCACCCGCGGGAAGACATGCGCTGGGTCGCGCTGGCCGGTCCGGGCGTCAATCTGCTCATGGCGCTGGGCTGGGCGGTGCTGCTGAAAGTCGGTCTCTCCACCGACAACTATTTCAGTGTGCCGCTGGAAAACATGGCCTATGTCGGCGTCAACATCAACCTGATGCTCATGGCCTTGAATCTGTTGCCGCTCCTGCCGCTGGACGGCGGTCGTGTGCTCTTCAGTGTGCTGCCCCCGTCGACGGCGCATGCCTACGGCAAAACCGAGCCCTATGGCATCTTTATCCTGCTGGCGCTGATTTTTACGAACATCCTCGGTTTCTGGGTGTACCCCATCGTCAGTGGCGTCAAGCACCTGATTTCCACGCTTTTCTTTATCTGAGTTTCTGATGTCTGCTGAACGCGTACTTTCCGGCATGCGCCCGACGGGTAGCCTGCACCTGGGGCACTATCACGGCGTCCTCGAAAACTGGGTCCGCCTGCAGAACGACTATGAGTGTCTGTTCTTCGTGGCCGACTGGCACGCGCTCACCACCAACTACGATGCGCCGCAGAGCATCGCGCAGGCCGGCCGCGACATGGTCGTTGACTGGCTCGCCGCGGGTCTCGATCCCGAAAAATCCATCATCTTCCAGCAATCGCTGGTGCTGCAACACGCCGAGCTACATCTGCTGCTGTCGATGATGACGCCGCTGGGCTGGCTCGAGCGGGTGCCGACCTACAAGGATCAGCAGGAGAAGCTCTCGCACAAAGATCTGTCGACCTACGGCTTTCTCGGTTACCCGCTGCTGCAGTCGGCTGACATTCTCGTCTACGACGCGCGCCATGTACCGGTGGGCGAAGACCAGGTGCCGCATATCGAACTGACGCGCGAAGTCGCCCGTCGCTTCAACCATTTGTACGGCCGGACGCCCGAGTTCGAGCAGGAAGTCATCGCTGCCCTCAAAAAGCTCGGCCCCACGGCCAAACCCTATAAGGAACTGCGCCAGCGCTATCAGCAGGACGGCGATCGCGCGGTGCTGCTGCAGGCCGAAGCCTTCCTGGCCGGCGCCGATGGCCTGAACACCAGTGATAAGGAATCGCTCTGGGGCTGGCTGGTTGGCTCCGGCAAAGCCATTCTGGTCGAACCGGCCGCGTTGCTGACCAAAGCCTCCAGGATGCCGGGTCTCGACGGGCAAAAAATGTCCAAGTCGTACAACAACACCATCAGCCTGCGTGAAAAGCCGGAGGATGTGGTGAAGAAACTCAAGGCTATGCCCACCGATCCGGCGCGTGTGCGCCGAACCGATGTCGGCAATCCGAAAAACTGTCCGGTCTGGCAATTGCATGAGATCTACAGCGACGAGGCTAAGAAGCAGTGGGTCACCGAAGGCTGTACCACCGCCGGAATCGGCTGCATCGATTGCAAGAATGCGGTGGCCGAAGGCATCGAGGTGGTGCTCGCGCCGATGCGCGCGCGTGCCGAAGCATTGCAGGCAGAACCGGAAAAAATTGATCGTATTCTGCGTGACGGCGCCGAACGTGCCCGCACCTTGGCTGACCAGACCATGAGCCGCGTGCGCAGCGTCATGGGCCTCACCGGCGCCTGAGCAAACAGACCATGACCATCGACGATCAGCATCCCGAACAGCCACCGGTAACGCCAGACGTGCCCGAGGCCGTGCCTTACGAACAGGCCATCTCGGTCACCGTCGAAGCGGGCGAGCCGCGCGTCATGCTTTATGGCCAGCCCATCGTCGATCTGCCGCAGGATCTCTACATTCCGCCCGATGCGCTGTCGGTCATGCTCGACGCCTTCGAAGGCCCGCTCGATCTTCTGCTCTATCTGATCCGCAAAGCCAACGTCGATATCCTCGATATTCCCATGGCGCCGCTGACCAATCAGTATCTGGATTACGTCGAAGCGATGCGCTCGCAGAACCTGGAACTCGCTGCCGAGTACCTGGTCATGGCGGCCATGCTCATCGAAATCAAATCGCGCATGCTGCTGCCGCGACCCAAGGCGCAGTTTGAAGAAGAGGTCGAAGATCCGCGGGCCGAACTCGTGCGTCGCCTGATCGAATACGAACAGATGAAACTTGCTGCGCGCGAAATCGATGAACTGCCCAAGGCCGAGATCGATTTCCAGTGGCTCAATGTCTGGGTCGATCGCGAAGCCGTCGTGCGCCATCCGGATGTGTCGGCCGAAGATCTGCACGAAGCGTGGCGCGCCGTCGTGCGCCAGGCCAAGCTGCACACGCATCACAAGATTGCCCGCGAAGAGTTGTCGGTGCGCGAGCACATGGGCCTCATTCTGCGTCGCCTGCGCAGCAGCGATGGTTATCTGGAGTTTGGCGAGTTGTTCGATGTCACCGGTGGTGTCGCCGTCGTGGTCGTCAACTTCATTGCCTTGCTCGAACTGGCCAAAGAGCACCTGCTCGAAATGACGCAGACCGCCGCGTTCGCGCCGATCTATGTGCGTCTGCCGACCGATGCGCCCGAACAATCGATGTTTGAAGTACCCGAGGCAGACGATCTGCCCGAGGAGGATAAGCGTGTCTGAAGAACAGCGTTCCCTGACCGAGCTGGTCGAAAACACCGAAGGCGAAGTCGCCGCCGGTCCTGTCATGGATGTCGCCGAGCTGGCCTGCATCGTCGAAGCCGCCTTGCTGGCCTCGACCGCGCCGCTCGACATGACGCATCTGCGTCGTCTGTTCGACGACACCGTCGCCGCCGATGAAATCCGCCAGGCCATAAGCCACCTGCAGGAACGCTGGCAGAACCGCGGCTGTGAACTGCTCGAATTGGCCGACGGCTGGCGCTTCCGGACGCATGCCAAGATTCAGCCGCATCTCGATCGCCTGAACCCCGAAAAGCCGCCGCGTTACTCGCGTGCCGTGATGGAAACGCTGGCCATCATCGCGTACCGTCAGCCCGTGACGCGTGGCGATATCGAAGACATCCGCGGCGTCACCGTCGCCACGCAGGTGATCCGTACGCTGGAAGAGCGGGGCTGGATCGACACGGTTGGTCATCGCGAAACCCCGGGGCGTCCGGCGCTGTATGCCACCACCCGTCAGTTCCTCGACGATCTGGGGCTGCGGAGCCTGAGCGAACTGCCACCGCTGGAAACCATGCAGGCCGCGCTGGAAGGCGTGCCTGAGGCCTGATGTCTAGAAAGAATACCCCGTTCCGGCCGTCGGTCGCCAAAAAGCCAGCCACGTCTCGGGTGCAGGCTGAGGCTGACGACTCATTCGAAGACTTCGACGCATTGGCCGACGAAGACGCAGCGCCGCAACGCAAGGCCCCGGCCGCTGCCGGCGAACGCCTGCAAAAGCTGCTGGCGCAATCCGGCCTGGGGGGGCGTCGCGAGATGGACGCCTGGATCGCCGAAGGGCGCGTTCAGGTCAACGGCCAGCCGGCCACCGTCGGACAACGCGTGCTGCCGGGGGATCGCGTCAAGGTCAACGGCCGCCTGGTCAACCTGCATGGCGCCACGCGTGCGCCGCAGGTGCTGCTCTATCACAAGCCGGAAGGCGAGATCGTGTCGCGCAGCGACCCGGCCGGTCGCCCCAATGTCTTTAGCAATCTGCCGCGCGTCCGTGGCGGTAAATGGATCGCCGTCGGTCGCCTGGATTTCAACACCAGCGGTCTGTTGCTGTTCACCACCTCGGGGGCGCTGGCCAACGCGCTGATGCACCCGCGCAACGAGATGATCCGCGAATATGCGGTGCGTGTACTCGGCCCGCTCGACGACGCGGCCAAAGACCAGCTCAAGAAGGGCGTCGAACTCGAAGACGGCCCGGCCGCGTTGGCCAGTATCGAAGAGGCGGGCGGCGAGGGCGCCAACCAGTGGTACCGCGTCACCATTTTCGAAGGGCGTAACCGCGAAGTGCGCCGTCTGTTCGAGGCGGTCGGCCGTACCGTTAGCCGCCTGATCCGTGTGCGTTATGGACCGTTCTATCTGCCGCCGCGCCTCAAGCGCGGTCAGAGCCTGCAGGTCGATGAAAAAGACGTCGAAAGACTGGTCAAATCCCTGGGCACCGAGGCCGAGGGCCCGTCGCGCAACGTTGGCCAGAAAGTGCGTGGCGCCAGGCCCGGCGGCAAAGCCGCCCCGCGCAGCCGCGGCCAGGCACGGTCTCAGGGGCTGGGCGCCGCGCCAAGGCGGAGTGGGGACGCCGGAAAAACTCGACCAAAGGCGAAAAAACCCTTATAATTGCAAAGTTTTGACATTCCCGTGCCGTTAGGCTGGATCGTTGAGATCCCGTCCAATGGCACAGCCGGTTTTTACGGCGAGATGGGCTTTATGCCCATTTTTTATTTGTATTTCCGGTTTCACATAGTGGTTTTGAGCGCATGAATCTGCAGGAACTGATTGAATCGACGGTCGACGGACTGGGCTACGAGCTCGTCATGGTCGAGCTGTCGCCGCGTAGCCGGCTGATCCGGGTGTTTATCGACGCCCCGGAAAAGCCCCGTGGTGTCGACGTCGAAGACTGTGCCACCGTCAGCAATCAGCTCACCCACCTGTTTCAGGTGGAGAACATCGATTACGACCGCCTGGAAGTCTCGTCGCCCGGCCTCGACCGCCCCTTGGTCAAAGCCGCCGACTACACGCGTTTTGCCGGTTCGCAGGTGCAGGTCAAGCTGCGTATGCCGATCGGTGACCGCCGCCAGTTCAACGGCACCCTGATCGGCATCGAAAACGATCAGGTGCAACTCGATCTGGGCGGTAACACCGTCAGTTTTGCGTTATCCAACATCGACAAGGCGCGCCTTGTTCCCAAGTTTTAAGTTTTTCAGAGAAAGGACCCCCAAATGACCCGTGAAATTCTGCTGCTAGCCGATGCACTGGCTCGTGAGAAGAACGTCAGCAAGGAAATCGTCTTTGCCTCTCTGGAACTCGCGCTGGCTCAGGCCACCCGCAAGAAGATGAATCTGGATGCCGACATTCGCGTCGTGATCGATCGCGAAACCGGTGAACATGAATCGTTCCGTCGCTGGGAAGTCGTCGAAGACGCCGAGCTTGAGAACGAAGACGCCCAGCTCGCCATCAGCGAAGCCCGTAAAGAACACACCGATATCGCCGTAGGCGACGTTGTCGAAGAGGAACTCGAACCCATCGACTTTGGTCGTATCGGAGCGCAAGCCGCCAAACAGGTCATCCTGCAGAAGATCCGCGATGCCGAACGCGAAGCGCTGCTGCAAAGTTTTCTGGAGCGTGACGAACACCTCGTCACCGGCACCATCAAGCGCATGGAGCGCGGTAACGCCATCGTCGAAGTCGGCAAGATCGAAGCCGTGCTGCCACGTGACCAGATGATCCAGCGCGAAAACCTGCGTCCGGGTGATCGCGTCAAAGCTTTCCTGCTGCGCGTTGATCGTGCGGCACGTGGTCCGCAACTCATTCTGTCGCGTACCGCCCCCGAATTCATCAGCCGCCTGTTCGAACTGGAAGTGCCGGAAATCGAAGACGGCCTCATGGAAATCAAGGCCGCCGCGCGCGACCCCGGCATGCGCGCCAAGATCGCCGTCCTGAGCAAAGATCCCCGCATCGACCCGATCGGTACCTGTGTCGGTCTGCGTGGCATGCGTGTCACCGCCGTGCGTAACGAACTCGGCGGCGAGAACGTCGACATCATCATCTGGTCGGAAGATCCGGCGCAGTTCGTCATCAATGCACTGGCGCCGGCCGAAGTGACCTCCATCGTCGTTGACGAAGAGCGTCATGCCATGGACGTTGTCGTCGACGACGACAACCTGGCCATTGCCATTGGTCGCGGCGGCCAGAACGTGCGTCTGGCCTCGGAGCTCACCGGTTGGACCATCAACCTGATGACGCCGGAAGAATCGCAACGCAAGAACGAAGCCGAAACCGCGACCACCCGTCTGCTATTCATCGAAAAGCTGGACATCGACGAAGAACTGGCTGATCTGCTGATTGGCGAAGGGTTCTCGACGCTGGAAGAAGTCGCCTACGTGCCGCTTGCCGAAATGCTCGAGATCGAAGGGCTGGAAGAAGAACTGGTCAACGAGCTGCGGACGCGTGCCCGTAACGCGCTGCTCACCGAAGCGATTGCTACGGAAGAAAAGCTCGAAGACGTCGCTGAAGATCTGCTCAACCTGCCGGGGATGGAAAAGCCACTGGCAGTGAAGCTGGCCGATGCCGGCGTAAAAACGCGCGACGATCTGGCCGATCTGGCGACCGACGAACTGGTCGACATCACCGGTATGACGCAGGCCGAGGCCGTCGCGCTCATCACCGAAGCCCGTAAGCACTGGTTTGCTGACGATGAAGCCGCTAACTGATCGGAGGACATATGAAGAAAACCACGGTCCTCGAGTTCGCCGAAGAACTCAAAATGCCGGCAGATGCACTGCTGGAACAACTCAATAAAGCTGGCGTTAAAAAATCCTCGGCCGACGACACCCTGTCGGCTGCCGACAAGAACGGCCTGCTGGAATTTCTGCGTGCCTCGCACGGGGAATCCAAGCCCAGTAGCAACCGCGTCACGCTGACCCGCAAGTCGACTTCTGCCCTCAAGGCGCAGGACGCCACCGGTAAGACGCGCACCGTGCAGGTCGAAGTGCGCAAGAAGCGTGTGCTCGTCAAGCGCGATACACCGGAAGCGGTCGAAGTACCGGCCAGCGCAGCGGTCGAAGAAACCGCAAAACCGGCCAAAGTGACGCAGGAAGAAGCCCCGGTCGTCGAGGCCGTTGTCGAGACCCCTCCGGTTGTCGAAACGCCGGTCGTCGAAGCACCGGTGGTGGAAGCGGCTCCGGAAGTGGTTGCCGAAACCCCGACGGTTGACGAACAACCGGCTGCCGAAGAGAAACCTGCCACCAAGAAGAAAGCCACGGTTAAATCCAAGGCCACCTTCCTCGACGAAAAAGAACTCGCTGCCCGCAAGGCTGAAGAAGATCGGTACGCGCAACTGCGCGCCCGTCAGGAACAGGATCGCATCGATCGTGAAAACCGCGAGAAAGAACTGCAACGGCTGCGCGAAGAAGCTGCCTCCAAGCAGGCTGCACTGAAGGTTGCCGAAGAGTCGCGCAAAGCGGCCAGCACCGCGGCGCAGGCAGCACCGGATGATCGCCCCGGCGGCCGTGACGGCAAAGAACGTGAAGAGCGCGAAGGTCGCCGTGGCGGGGGCAACAAAGCACCCGGCACACTCGGTCGTGGCGGTAATCAGGGTCGTGGTGGCAACGCCTGGAAGATGGGCGGCAAGAAGGGCGACAAGCGTCACGCCGCATCGGGCGACGAAGCGCATTCCTTCAATGCCCCGACCGAGCCGGTCGTGCGTGAAGTCCATATCCCGGAAACCATTTCCGTTGCGGATCTGGCCCACAAGATGTCGGTCAAGGCGACCGAAGTCATCAAGGCGCTCATGAAGATGGGCTCCATGGTCACCATCAACCAGGTGCTGGATCAGGACACGGCCATGATCGTGGTCGAAGAAATGGGGCACCAGGCCGTCGCTGCCAAACTTGATGACCCGGACGCTTTCCTGGCCGATGTCGTCGAACACGTCGATGTTGAATCCAAGCCACGTGCGCCGGTCGTCACTGTCATGGGTCACGTCGACCATGGTAAGACCTCGCTGCTCGACTACATCCGTCGTAGTCGCGTCGCCAGCGGCGAAGCCGGCGGTATTACGCAGCATATCGGTGCGTACCACGTCGAAACGCCGCGCGGCATGATCACCTTCCTCGATACCCCGGGTCACGAAGCCTTTACGGCGATGCGGGCGCGCGGCGCCAAGGCCACCGATATCGTGATTCTGGTCGTCGCCGCCGATGACGGCGTGATGCCGCAGACGCGCGAAGCCATTCACCACGCCAAAGCGGCCGGTGTGCCGATCGTCGTGGCCATCACCAAGATTGACAAGCCCGAAGCCAACCCGGATCGCGTCAAGCAGGAACTGGTGACAGAAGAAGTCGTGCCGGAAGAGTACGGCGGCGACTCGCCGTTCGTGCCGGTATCGGCCAAATCGGGACAGGGCATCGACGAGTTGCTGGAGCAGGTGCTGCTGCAGGCCGAAGTGCTGGAACTGACGGCGCCGGTGGAAACCCCGGCCAAGGGTCTGATCATCGAAGCCCGCCTCGACAAGGGTCGGGGTGTGGTCGCCACCATGCTGGTGCAACAGGGCACGCTCAATAAGGGCGATGTCGTGCTGGCCGGTTCGGTGTTCGGTCGCGTTCGCGCCATGCTCGACGAAAACGGCAAGGGCATCGACACCGCCGGTCCGTCGATTCCGGTTGAAATCCTCGGCCTGTCGGAAGTGCCGGCGGCCGGCGAAGACGCCATGGTGCTGGCCGACGAACGCAAGGCGCGTGAAATTGCCCTGTTCCGTCAGGGCAAGTTCCGCGAAGTGAAGCTGGCACGTCAACAGGCCAACAAGCTGGAATCGATGATGGAGCAGATGACCGCCGAAGGCGAAGTCAAAACGCTGCCGCTCATCATCAAGGCCGACGTGCAGGGTTCGCAGGAAGCGCTGGTTCACTCGCTGCAGAAGCTGTCGACCGACGAAGTGCGCGTCAACGTCATTCACGCCGCCGTCGGTGGCATCACCGAAAGCGACGTCAACCTGGCGTCAGCGTCGAAGGCCGTCATCATCGGCTTCAACGTGCGTGCCGACGCCAACACCCGCAAGATCGCCGAAGGTATGGATGTCGATATCCGTTACTACAACGTGATCTACGACGCCGTCGACGAAGTGAAGGCCGCGCTCTCGGGCATGCTGTCGCCGGAACGCAAGGAAGAAACCCTGGGTCTGGTCGAGATCCGCGAAATCTTCCGTGTGCCGAAGATCGGTGCGGTGGCTGGTTGTATGGTGCTGGAAGGCATCGTCAAGCGTGCCTGCCGTGTCCGACTACTCCGCGACAACATCGTGCTGCACGATGGCGAACTCGATTCGCTGCGTCGCTTCAAGGACGACGTCAAAGAAGTGCGCGAAGGTTTCGAGTGCGGTCTGTCGCTCAAGAACTTCAACGACATCCAGGTGGGCGATAAGCTGGAAGCCTACGAAATTCTGGAAGTCGCGCGGACGCTGTAATCATGGCGCGCGGACAACAGCGGGGGTTTGCCCGGACAGATCGGGTGGCGGAACAGATCCGCCGTGATCTGGCCGAGCTGATTCGCGCCGAAATCCGCGATCCGCGTGTGCAGCAGGTGTCGATTACCGCCGTTGAAGTGACGCCCGATTACTCGCACGCCAAGATCTTCTACACCGCATTGGTCGCCGAGAGCGAACGTGAGGCCTTGGCGCAGGGTTTGAAGCGCGCCTCGGGTTTTTTGCGTCACGAACTATCGCGCCAGCTCATGCTGCGCACCGTACCCGAACTGCACTTCGTGTACGACACCTCGGTAGAGCGTGGTATCAGCCTCTCGTCGCTGATCGATAGCGCCGTTGCCCGCTCGGCCGATGATGCCGACGAGCCCAATAACGCGGGTTAACGCCTTGCCCCATCGTCCGGTCGTTGATCGGGTTTTGCCGGATTTGCCGCGCCACAGCGGCTGGCGCGCCATCGATGGCGTGATCCTGCTCGACAAACCTGTGGGCGTCACCTCGAACAGCGCGCTGCAATGGGTACGTCGATTGCTCGCGGCAGAGAAGGGTGGCCACACCGGCACGCTCGATCCGTTCGCTACGGGCGTATTGCCACTGTGCCTGGGCGAAGCGACCAAGTTCTCGGCCGATCTGCTCAACGCCGATAAAATCTACGAGGCCACGTTGCGCTTTGGTCAGAAGACCGATACGGCCGACCTGACGGGTGCCATCGTCGAAGAAACGGCGACGCTGCCCACGGCGGCACAGCTCGAAGCCATCCGCCCGCAGTTCATGGGCCAGATCAGCCAGATTCCCCCCATGTATTCCGCGCTCAAGCGCGATGGTCAGCCGCTCTACAAACTGGCGCGGCAGGGTGTCGAGGTCGAACGCGCGCCGCGCCCGATCACGATTCACGAACTGGCCTGGCTGAATTTCGAACAGAACGCGGTAGGGCAGGTGCATGAAGCCACCTTCCGCGTCCGCTGTAGCAAGGGCACCTATGTCCGTACGCTGGCCGAAGACCTGGCCAGCGCCGCCGGTAGTCTGGCGCATCTGATCGCCTTGCGCCGTACCGGAGTCGGCGACGTCTCCCTGCACGGCTGCGTCACGCCTGAAGCGCTGCATCGGGGCGTGGCGACATTGACGCAACCCGTCGCCGAGGCTTTGCAGGCCGCCGGACTGATGCAACCCCCGGATTTTCTGGTGCAGAATCTACCCATCGTGGAACTGAGCGAAGCCCAGGCGCTCCGTTGCCGCCACGGCAACCCGTGTCTGGCCGAAGCCGGGCAGCAACTGCCGTCCGCCGGCCAGTGCCGGCTGGTATTTCAGGGGCGTTTTCTGGGGGTCGCAGAAATCACCGAAACCGGAAAAACCCTGAAAATTCAGCCCATTCGTTTGGTTTCCGCAGAGAATTCCTGATATACTCACGCCTTCGCTCGCAACCGGGCAAAGCTGTCGGGTTGCGGTTCACACCCCAAACAAGGGGAAACCTGGATGTAGCTCTCTCAAACTGGGGCGCATCTGTGACTTATAAGGAAAGTTTGATATGACGCTGAATGCACAAAGCAAGGCCAAGATCGTTGCCGAGTACCAACATGGCCAGGGCGACACCGGTTCGTCCGAAGTTCAGATCGCGCTGCTGACCGCACGCATTAACGATCTGACTCCGCACTTTAAAGAACACTCGAAGGATCATCACTCGCGTCGCGGTCTGCTACGCATGGTGAGCCGTCGTCGTAAGCTGCTGGACTATCTGAAGCGCACCAATGTCGATAGCTATCGTGCGCTGATCGGTCGTCTGGGTCTGCGTAAATAAGTACGTGTCGGCTTAGCACTACATCACGGGCGCTCTCTACGGAGAACGCCCGTTTTGTTTTTCTGTGGTTGTGTTGTTAGGTTGTTCTATTGTCGAGTTGTAGTTGATTGTTGTTATTGTTGAGAGGAAGAGAAATCAATGAGTATGTTTGAAATCGCACGTGAAAGTATTCAGTACGGCGCCCACACCCTGACCCTGGAAACCGGCCATGTGGCCCGTCAGGCCAGCGGCTCGGTCATGGTCACCTATGATGACACCGTGGTTCTGGTCACCGTGGTCGGCGCCAAGAAGGCCAAGCCGGGTCAGGACTTTTTTCCGCTGACCGTGGATTATGTTGAAAAGACTTACGCCGCCGGCAAGATCCCGGGTGGCTTCTTCAAGCGTGAAGGCCGTCCTTCGGAGAAGGAAACGCTGACCTCGCGCCTGATCGACCGTCCGCTGCGTCCGCTGTTTCCGGAAGGTTTCTATAACGAAGTCCAGGTGGTCGCCACCGTGATGTCGATCAACCCGGAAGTCGATTCCGATATTCCCGCCCTGATCGGCGCCTCAGCCGCGCTGGCATTGTCGGGTATTCCGTTCAACGGCCCGGTCGGCGCCGCACGCGTTGGCTACATTGATGGTCAGTACGTCGTTAACCCGACCACGACCCAGATGAAGTCTTCGAAGATGGATCTCGTCGTGTCGGGTACCGAAGCCGCTGTGCTGATGGTGGAGTCCGAAGCCCAGATGCTGCCCGAAGACGTGATGCTGGGCGGTGTGGTGTTCGGTCACGAACAGCAACAGGCCGTCATCCAGATGATCAATCGTCTGGTCGAAGCCGCCGGCAAGCCGGAGTGGGATTGGCAGCCAGCGCCGAAGGACGAAGCGCTGATTGACATGGTCACCACCTTCGCCAAGCCGCGCCTGGAATCTGCCTACAACGAAACCAGCAAGCAGGTTCGTAGTCAGCAGCTGAAGAACATCTACGCCGATACCGAAGCAGAATTCGTTAAGGACGACGGTAAAGTCGACGGCAACACCATCGGCAATATTCTGTTCGACCTCGAAGCCGCCATCGTGCGTGGCCGCATCCTGTCGGGCGCACCGCGTATCGACGGTCGCGACACGCGTACCGTCCGCCCGATCGAAATCAGCAACGGCGTACTGCCGCGTACCCACGGTTCGGCGCTGTTCACGCGGGGCGAAACCCAGGCGCTGGTCGTCGCCACGCTGGGCACCGGCCGCGATGAGCAGATCATCGACGCGCTGATGGGCGAGTACAAAGACCGCTTCCTGTTCCACTACAACATGCCTCCGTACGCCACCGGCGAATGCGGTCGTATGGGCGGCACCAAGCGTCGCGAACTGGGGCATGGCCGTCTGGCCAAGCGTGCCCTGGTGCCGGTGCTGCCGTCGCCTGAAGAGTTCAGCTACACCATGCGTGTCGTTTCGGAAATTACCGAATCGAACGGTTCGTCGTCGATGGCCTCCGTCTGTGGCGGCTGCCTGGCCATGATGGACGCCGGTGTGCCGCTGAAAGATCACGTGGCCGGTATCGCCATGGGTCTCATCAAGGACGGCGGTCGTTTCGCTGTGCTGACCGACATCCTGGGTGACGAAGATCACCTGGGTGATATGGACTTCAAGGTCGCCGGTACCGAAAACGGCATCACCGCCCTGCAGATGGACATCAAGATCCAGGGCATCACCAAGGAAATCATGCAGGTCGCACTGGCCCAGGCCCGTGAAGCCCGTCTGCACATCCTCGGCCTGATGAAGGGCGCCATGGGCGAAGCCCGTACCGAAGTGTCGACCTTCGCACCGCGCCTGTACACCATGAAGATCAACCCGGAGAAGATCCGTGACGTGATCGGTAAGGGCGGCGCAGTGATTCGTGCGCTGACCGAGGAAACCGGCACCACGATCGACATTCAGGACGACGGTACGATCACCATCGCCTCGACCAGCGGCGAAGCCGCCGAACTGGCGCGTGCCCGCATCCAGGCGATTACGGCCGAAGCCGAAGTCGGCGCCATCTACGAAGGCACCGTACTCAAGCTGCTGGACTTTGGCGCCATCGTCAACGTTCTGCCGGGCAAAGATGGTCTGCTGCATATCTCGCAAATCGCCAACGAGCGTGTCGAGAAAGTCAGCGACTACCTGCAGGAAGGCCAGAAGGTTCGCGTCAAGGTGCTGGAAACCGACGATCGCGGCCGCATCAAGCTGTCGATGAAGGCCCTGCTGGAAGCCGCACCGCCGGCTGCCTGAGGCGACAAGACGTAAAACAGGGCAGGGTGGCGCGGTCACCTGACCTGCGTCAACAGAAGGCCAGTCACACCGACTGGCCTTTTGCTTTGGGCTTCGGTTTATGTCAGGCCTATAATTAAAAAATGTTTTGGGATAATCCGTTCGCCGCCGTCACCATCACACCGGAAGTCAGCCTGGTCATGCTGCTCACACTGGCGGTGCTGGGGGTGTTGCTGACACGCATCTTCCGGTTGCCGTCGATGCTTGCCTATCTATCGATTGGCGTGCTGATCAGCGCCACGGGTATCGACCTGCTCCCGGGCGATGATGACATCATCGAAATCGCCGACTTTGGTATTGCCTTCCTGATGTTCTCGATCGGACTGGAATTCAACATTGCCAGCCTGGTCAGAATGCGCCAGAAGGTCTTTGGTCTGGGGCCCGCGCAGATGCTGCTTACCGCCGTGGGTAGCATGCTCGTCACCTGGTTCGGTTACGAGCAGGGTTGGCGCGCGGGGCTGGCCGTAGGTCTGGCGGTAGCCATGTCTTCCACGGCCATCATGGCCAAATTGCTCACCGAGCGTTTCGAGCTGCATTCCCGTCATGGCCAGCGCACCATGGCAGTCCTGCTATTCCAGGACCTGGCGGTTGTCCCCAGCCTCATCATCATCCCGGCGCTGGCGCAAAACCAGGACAACCTCGGCGCGGCCCTGGTCACCAGTCTGGGACTGAGCGCCGCCACCCTGATCCTGATGTTCTGGATGGGTCGAAAGCTGGTCAACCGCATCTTTGCGCTGACGGCGCGCTTTCATTCGCCCGAGTTGTTCATGCTCACCGTGCTCTGGCTGGTTTTTACGCTGTCGTTTGTGACCGGCAGCGCCGGCTTATCCGAGGCGATGGGGGCATTCATCGGCGGCATTCTGGTGTCCGAAACGCTGTACCGTCACGAAGTCGAGGCCGACATCCGCCCGTTCCGCGATGTGTTGCTGGGGCTCTTCTTTGTGTCGATCGGCATGATGCTCGATCTATCCTATGTGTTCACGCATATCCCGATCATCGTATTCGGCCTGGGGTTGCTGATTGCCGGTAAAAGCGTTGTCACGCTGCTGGTTGCCCGCTTGAATCGTGCCCCCTGGCCCGTGGCAATCCGAACGGCTGCCCAGCTGGCCATGGCCGGAGAATTCGGGATCGTGCTGCTCACGCTTGCCTTCAGCCACAGCCTGATCAATCAGGAGATTTTTCAATCCACCCTCGCGGTCATGCTGTTGTCGATGTTCATCGCCCCCTTCCTGATCAACGGGGCAGTCCGCATCGCGGCAAAGGTCGAGCGTGACGGTGCGACCGATGACGCTGGCAAGGTGCGGCACCATCTGCCCCATGGCGGTCTGCCGAGTCTTACCGAATTCGATCACCATGTACTCATTTGCGGTTTCGGGCGCACCGGTCATGTCGTTGCCGAGTTTCTGACGGCCGAAGCGCTTCCCTGGGTGGCCATCGACATCAACGCCAACCGGGTGAATCAGGCTGTGCGCGAGTTCGGGCAGGTGATCTTCGGTCGCGCCGAACGGCCGGAAGTGCTGGCTGCCGCAGGCCTGAGTGTGGCAAGACTCATCGTGATCTGTTTTCCGGATCCCGGCGCTGTTGAACGGATGCTGACAACCATTCGCCGGACCCGACCTGATGTCGCCATCGTCGTTCGGGCGCCCGACGACAGCTACCGGAAGCGGTTTATTGAACTCGGGGCATCCGAAGTGATCCCCGAAGTTTTTGAGAGCGGTCTGGGGATTGCCGAAGAAACGATGCGGCAGCTTCAGGTGCCGCCCGAAAGAACCCGCGCCAAAGTTAGCAAAATCAAAAGCGCCCGCTATCGCAGGGATTGCTCACCCGAGCCGGTCTAGTCAGCAGCGGGCCGCACCCCGAGTCGGCGCCCCTTTTTATTTGGCGACCTGTTTTTCGCGCAGTTCTTCCAGCGTCTTGCAGTCAATGCACAGCGTGGCGGTCGGGCGGGCTTCCAGGCGCTGAATGCCGATCTCGATACCGCACTTGTCGCAGAAGCCGTAATCGTCGTTACGGATGCGAGCCAGCGTGCCCTCGATCTTCTTGATCAGCTTGCGTTCGCGGTCGCGGTTGCGCAGCTCCAGCGCCATATCGGTTTCCTGGCTGGCGCGGTCGTTCGGGTCGGCAAATACGGTTTGCTCGTCTTGCATGGTGTGCACCGTACGCTCGATATCGGCCAGCAACTCTTCCTTCAGGCGGTTGAGGATATCGGCGAAGTGGGCAAGCTGTTCTTTGCCCATGTAGATCTCGCCCTTTTTAGGGACATAGGGTTTGAAATTGGCGGCGTTGGGTACGGCTTTGGCGGGTGCAGGCTTCACAGTCACTTTGTTCGTTTGAGGAGTTACGGCAGGGGCTTTTGCCGGGGCGGTGGCCACCGGCTTGGCGGTTGATGTGCTGTCCGGAGCGGGGCTCTTCTTGGGAGCGCTCGTCTTCACGGGAGCTTTGGCAGCGGGTTTTGTGGCCGGGGTTTTGGCCGCAACCTTGGCTGGCGTTTTGACCGGCAGTTTGGCTACCGGCTTCTTCGCGGCCGCTACTTTAACAGAGGTCTTGGATGGCGTCTGCACTGATTTGCCGACGGCCGTTTTAACGGCCTTGACGACGGCTTTGGCAACAGTTTTTACGGCGTTTTTGACCGGCGATTTCGCCTGGGCTTTGGGCGCGGTTTTGGCGGTCTTCGGTGCAGCTTTCTTGGTTGGGGTCGTTGCCATAAAGATGTCGTGTGGAGAGCCGGTTAAACCCATGACTGTATCACAGTCTTTTGCCTATTTTGATAGTTGAACCGGGACAAAAGAAACATCATGATGCTGTCATTTTGCGTTGCAACACAAGGATTTAGCCTATCATGCTCAAAGTCATTGAGCACCCCTGGGAGAATCGCCATGAGCAAAAAGCTACACGTCAACATCGAACTGGAAATGACCGTTCCCGACGATTGGCAGATCGCCGAAACCGATGATGGCATCGGTGTCCTCAAAATGTCCGACGGCAAGTTTCTGGACCTCACCTTCGAACCCATGGTTGCCGCCGATCTGGACGGTGCCTGGAGCAACGATGTCAGCGAAGACTTCATGAACGAATTACTTGATATGGTCGATGCCGAATCGGTGGCCTACGAACTCAAACAAGTGCTTAACTAATCTGCTGCCATCGCGTGCTGTCCCTGCAATGTACCTACGCCGGGCTACCCGGCGCCTTATACAGCCCGGTAGAGCCGGTCGCCCGCTGGTCGGCCAGACAGCTCTGGCTCAACCACGGCCTGGCCGGGCAACTGGGTCTCGATCCTGCGCAACTGGCCTCACCGGACGGGCAGCAAATCCTGGCGGGTGCCAAAGCACCGCCGGGGCAACAGCCTATCGCCCAGGCCTACGCCGGGCATCAATTTGGTCACCTGGCCATCCTGGGTGATGGCCGGGCGCTATTGCTGGGTGAGCTCCTCACGCCGGGCCAGCAGCGGGTCGACATCCAGCTCAAGGGTTCCGGGCAAACGCCGTACTCGCGGCGCGGTGACGGGTTGGCCGCACTGGCCCCCATGCTGCGTGAATACCTCATCAGCGAAGCCATGCACGCCCTGGGCGTACCCACCACGCGCAGCCTGGCCGTCGTTGCCACCGACGAAATCGTCTACCGCGACCGGCCGGCCGTAGGCGCTGTGCTTACCCGCGTGGCCAGCAGCCATATCCGGGTCGGCACCTTTCAGTTTGCCGCCATGCAGGGCAACGAAACGCTCAAAGCCCTGGCCGATTACACCATCGAGCGACACGACCCCGATCTTCAAGGCACGCCCAATCCCTATGGGGGGTTGCTCAATCGCGTCATTGAACGCCAGGCCCGGCTGATCGCGCAATGGATGCTGTTTGGCTTCGTGCATGGTGTGATGAACACCGACAACGTCAGCATCGCCGGTGAAACCATCGACTACGGCCCGTGTGCCTTTATGGATGCCTACGACCCGGCCACCGTGTTCAGTTCCATCGACCAGCAAGGGCGATATGCCTACGGCAACCAGCCGGCCATCGGCCACTGGAACCTGTGCCGCCTGGCCGAAAGCCTGCTGCCGTTACTCGATGCCGATCAAGACAAAGCCCTTGAACTGGCGCAAGCCGCCATCGATACCTACGCGCATCAGTACGACAGCGCCTGGCGCAACGGCCTCGCCAGCAAACTCGGCTTTGCCGCGCGCAGCGCAGACATCGACGCACTCGCCGAAGACTTTCTGCAGATTTTGCAAACAAAAGGCGCCGACTACACCAACAGCTTCCGCGCCCTGATGCGGCAAGACCTGAACGACGAATCCTTCGCGCCCTGGTTAGAGCGCTGGCACAGCCTGATCGAACAGCAACCTGGCGGCATGCCAACCGCCCTGGAATGCATGGGCAAGGCCAACCCTGTCATCATCCCCAGAAACCAACTCGTGCAGGCCGCCCTAGATGCCGCAGAGCAGGGCGACAGCCAGCCCTTTGATGAACTGCTCGCTGCGATCCAGAATCCGTTCGATTCAAATCACCAAGACAGCACCTACGCCCAGCCGCCAGCGGCAAACACGGCGCCTTACGTCACCTACTGCGGCACCTGAAATTAATTTAGAGAGGCTCACCTCCTGAGACTCTCGGCATCTAAGATGGCTCCGTGTCCGAACCGTCGGGCTATATACAAGGAGCACCCCCATGAATTTATCTTGCATAACATCTGGATATTCCTTGCGTTTTATTTGTTTGTATATACAATAAGATGCGTTATCAATGGGATCACAAGAAACACGCAGACAACGTGCAAAAGCATGGGGTCTGGTTTTCAGAAGCAGAAGCTTTCGAATGGGATAGCGCCATCGTCAAGCACGACGAGCGCCCTTACGATGAAACACGGTTTCAGGCGATTGGCTACATTGAAGCGCGTTTGTACGTAATGGTGTTCTGTTTGCGTGAGACGTCAATACGAATAATAAGTCTGAGAAAAGCGAACCGCAGAGAGGTCAGGGAATATGCCGAAACTTAAATCCGGGACGATCGTCCCGACCCTTGCTGAGGACAAACAAATAGCAGCCGGGATTAAAAAAGATCACAACAATCCTCAATGGACAAGTTCGGACTTTGCACAGGCAAAGCCAGCTGCAGAGTTTTTTGAACCGGAAACGTATACCGGACTTGTCGAACTGACCAAACGCGGTAGGGGTAAACGTGGTCCACAAAAGGCACCAACCAAAATTGCTGCTAGCGTTAGGTTTGATCCAGATGTACTGGAAAGACTCAGAGCATCTGGCCGTGGCTGGGCTACTCTCGTGAACGACACCATGCGTGCATTGCTCTTTAGTGCGGATGCTGAAGGCCTTCTGGCCACCAAACACAATCGGGCGAAAGCCAAAAAAACAGCTTCAAGCATCACCCGAAGATGAATCGTGACAATTTGTCACGGTTTCAAATTAGCGGCAGTCGACTTCAGGCTGTAGTCAACTTACTTGGGGTGGTTGATTTAGAATGAGGTCTCACTAAACGGGTCCCACCATGCGACGTTACCTCATCATTCTTGCCACCGCACTGCTCAGTGCCTGCGGCACCACCGATTACCAGAAGAATATCGCCTCGCCGTATCTGGGCTGCACCGTCGAAGACATCACCATCGTCGACGAGGCTGGCGGCTGGATGACGGCGCATGAGGGCTGGGTGGCCGTTTGCCGCAACAAGGCCGTGATGTGCGTCGAAACCCGCGATAGCGGCGGCGGCTGTAACTACATCCCTGTACCCAAATAACCAGGGCGCACGCGTATGGATGCATTTCTGCAAGCCGCCATCGACGAAGCCCGTCAGGGCCTGGCCGAAGGCGGCATCCCCATCGGCTCGGTGCTGGTCCACCACGGCAAAATCATCGGCCGGGGCCATAACCGCCGCGTACAACAGGGCAGCGCCATACTGCATGGCGAGATGGACGCCCTGGAAAACGCCGGTCGTCTACCGGCCAGCGTGTATCAAGCATCGGTGCTTTACACCACCTTGTCGCCATGCCCCATGTGCACCGGGGCGATTCTGCTTTACGGCATTCCCAAGGTCATCGTCGGCGAGAATCAGACCTTCATGGGCGAAGAAGAACTACTGCGATCCCGTGGCGTGACTGTCGACGTCGTGCAGGACCCCACATGCATAGAACTGATGCGAGCTTTCATAGCAGACAAGCCACAACTCTGGAATGAGGATATCGGGGTCTGAATGATGCTGCCGGCCGGCCCTGATCAGTGCGCTCGGCCATCGACCCGCGGTTGAAAGAGTTGTGGGATATATCGGAACCCGATGATGCCAAAAGCAACCAGCCAGCAGAGTGCCGAGATAAAGAGCAGCGACACATAATCACCGGGCAGGGCTTCGGGCAACACCACGCGTGAGATCAACGCACCAAGCATCAGGTAAATCGCCAGCTTGTCGGTTGCCCGGAAAGACACTTTGCGCCCCGTATGGCCATTGCTGATTCGCACAATCATGGCGGGGGCAATCAGCCCCATCGCCCCCAGCGTAAAGACGTGGACACCAATCGAGATCGACAGAGTTTCATAATACGGTTGCAAACCCTGAATCAGCAGATTGCCGATAATGGCCAGATAGCCCAGATACATCACGCCAATGTCTATGCGACGCAACGCCTTGAACGGGTGCCAATACAGCCAGCGTAACGCCAGTAACGCCGCCAGCAGCAGGCATAACGCTGTTTGCACACCCGCAGGCAGCCAATAGGCAAAGACCAGGGCCAACCCCAGTGTCTTGATCGCATGATCGACAACGCCAACGCGTTTCAGCGAAACGCCCATGGCGCCCTTCATAAATCCTTCCAGGGTGCGCTCCAGCATCACCAGAAAACAGACCCGAAAAAGCCCCAATGCCATAGACCAGCCAATGGTCGGGTCGATGCTGCCGTTGAGCAATGCCAGCTTTGCCAGCACAAACAAGGGCAGGGCGAGCATGAAATAGACGTTGTCTTTGTAACTATCGTTGGCGCGGTTGCGAACCAGATCAATTTCAAGCAGCGTAACAATCAGCACCATAAACGGCAGCGATAGGGCATACACCACCAGGCCGGGCCAATCGCCGCCAAAAGCCATCGTGATCCGGTCCAACAGCCACAGCGCCACAAGCACCACCAGCGTCAGGCCATGCCGCCCCCGAATACCGACCCAGTTCTTGGTCGCCGTCAGCAGAAAACCACCCAGCAGCGCCCAGCCAAATCCGAAGAACATCTCGTGCATATGCCAGTTCAGCGCACCATTGACCGGATTAAAGACCGGGTTAGGCACAGTGATGACACCGCTAACAACCAATACCCACAAGAGCGGGAACAGCGCCCCGGTGATACAGGTGGCCGTAAAAAAGGGCCGGAACCCGACGAGCCAGACCGGGGCGTCGTAGAAACGATGACTTCTGGCGGGATCATTCATGACGGACATGGCTTATAAGACGGGCGTAGAAGCTTGAAGTATGAAGCCGATTTGCCTTGTTGTCAGGATTTGGCTCAGCAAAAAGGTGGTAGCCGCAAATCTGTACCAAGTCCAGCAAAAAAAAGAGACGCCTCCCGAAGGAGGCGTCGGGCCGGAGATACGATCGCCGGCGTAAAAGATCAATCCACGTTCTGCGCCTGCAGGAACAGCGACTTGCTCAGAGAGTTGAAGAAGTCCTGATACGGCTTCGGGTCTTCAACCGGCGTGATGTTGAACTGCGCGTTGGCACGGACCAGCATCTGGTCTTTACCCTTTGGACGCACCGATACCGTCATCTTGAGTGAGTAGTTGTCCAGCTTGGTACCGCTCACCGTACCCAGGGTGGCATCAGCCTTGTCGATGACGAAGCCCAGATCCTGCAGGGTGGCGATAACCGCACGCAGAACCTTCTGCTTGTCATTGGTGTCAAAGACGCGGCTCTGGTAGCTACGCTTCTCCACCTGGCTCTGGTCACCCGTATCCAGCACACGGTCCTTGAGAGAAGCACACCCCGTCAAAGTGAGCAGGGTAGCCATGATCAATGCGAGTTTTTTCATATCTTCTGGGCCTCAATAAAGACAGACTTGGACAATTTGTCAAAGAACTCCTGATACAGCTCGGGGTCTTTGATCGTTTCGGCATAGGTACTGTTATCTGTCCGGCGAACAATGCGCTGGAAGGTCACTCGCACCACGTATGATTCCGGCGTTGCCGCTGTGGGATCGGCCTTCTTGCCCTTCGCAGTTTTGCCCGGTGCCGGTTGTGCGGCCTTGGATGCGCCGGAATACAGCGTGCCAATGACCGAATCGCTCGTTGCCGGTTTGATCACCAGCGCCACACGAATCGTCTGGTCTTTACTGGTCGGCATCTGCACCCGGAATAGGGCGGCCATAATGATGGCGCCAGCGATTTCCCCGGCATTGGTCGCTTCGCGTTGCTTGTTGGCCGTGAGTACACCCAGCCTGACCTCGGAGTTCTCCAGGTTAAAGCCCATGTCCTGAAGCACGTTCGAACTCGCGATCAGAATCTCTTCTTCCGAAATACCCGTGAACTTGCGCGACTCCACCTGGCGCTGCGCCATCATGTCGGGCGATACGTCAAATGCGCCCTCAGGAATCTGGTGAACACATCCTGAAAGGCCAATCACGCCAGCAACGGCGAGGGCGACACTCCGTTTGGCTAAACGATTCATCATGCCCCCTTAAAAGCTAGACCGGTGATATGCGAAGTCACGCACCTTACCCGTCTTGTCGAATTTGATGATGATCGTCAGCGTGCGCTGGTTGGTCGAACGCGCCCCGGTCCGGTTAGCGCCACCTATCAGGATCAGCGTGGCGCCGCCCTCACTCTGCGAATAGGCCTGTTCGGTCGAGATCTTGTCGTAGATCCAGACCTCCTGACGGTTTTCGTCGGTGCTCACAATATTGGGTGAGCCCAGCACCTCGGCCACCTGGCCGCCCGTCATGCCCACCCTGATCTCGCGCTGTACCTTACCGACGGAAAGCGTTTTTTCAGAGTCTGGTGCGCGTACATCCTCCAGGTGCATACCAGCCGATTGGCACCCGCTGAGGACAGCCCCAGCCA
>JBDLTT010000011.1:0-10151 GCA_039805725.1 Pseudomonadota bacterium
CCCTGGCCGCGAGCGGTCATGCCGGAGAACTGGAGCGCAAGATCGCTACATCACTGATTGGCGATGCCAACAGTGCGCCGCGTGCCATCTTGCTAGGTAATCTGGCGCAGCAACATGTCGATTATTCGCTACTCGAACAGCTGGCCGGTGAACTGGCCACCATTACCGGCGCCTCGGCTGGGACGGTGGGTGAAGCCGCCAACTCGGTCGGCGGTTATGTTGCCAAGGCCTGTCCGCAGGAAGGTGGTCGCGACGCCTCGCGCATGTTCGAAGAACCGCGCAAAGCCTATGTGCTATTCGGTTGTGAACCGTCGCTCGACGTCGCCAATCCGGCGCAAGCACTGCGTGCTCTGAATGCAGCCGAGATGGTTGTCCAGTTCAGTACCTTCAAGGATGCTAACGCGCTGGCTTATGCCGACGTGCTGCTGCCGCTGTCGCCGTATACTGAAACCTCGGGCACCTTCGTCAACACCGAAGGCCGCGCTCAATCCTTCGTCGGCGTGGTGCGTCCTGCCGGCGACTCGCGTCCGGGTTGGAAACTGTTGCGCGTGCTGGGCAATCTGCTCAACGTCGAACGTTGCGATTACCAGAACAGTGAAGACATTCGTAACGAGATCCTCGTGGGGGGGCATACGCTGCCCGATGGTTCGCTGGCAGCGCGGATTGCCGTCACGGCAACATCGCCAACCGCGTTGCAGGGGAATGGTCTGCAGCGTATTGCCGATGTACCGATCTACTTTGCCGATGCGCTGGCGCGTCGTGCCCCGGCGTTGCAGAAGACCCGCGATGCACAGGCACCGGCGGCGCGTATGAACGCCAATACGATGGCCGGCGTCGGTGCTGCCGATGGCCGCTCAGTGCGCGTCAAGGGTAGCGAAGGCTCAGCCGTTCTGAATGCGGTACTCGACAACACCGTGCCGGATGGTTGCGTGCGGATCGCCGCCGCTCACCCGTCGACGGCGAACCTGGGTGCCTTGAATGACATGATCGTTGTGGAGTGTGTCTGATGGATGCCCTGATTCAAGCTGGTCAAAACCTCTTCGGGGCAGGCTGGCCGGTCGTCTGGTCGCTGGTAAAAATCGTTGCCATCGTCGCGCCGCTGTTGTTAGCCGTGGCGTATCTGACCTACTTCGAGCGTAAGGTCATTGGTTATATGCAGGTGCGAATCGGACCGAATCGGGTTGGTCCGTTTGGTCTGTTGCAGCCGATCGCCGATGGTCTGAAGCTACTGCTTAAAGAAAGTATCATCCCGACCGTCGCCAGCAAGGGCCTGTTCCTCCTGGCACCGGTGCTCTCGATCGCGCCGGCGCTGGTCGCCTGGGCGGTGATCCCGTTTGCCGATGGCATGGTTCTGGCGGACATCGACGCCGGTCTGTTGTTTGTGCTGGCGCTTTCGTCAGTGGGCATTTATGGCGTGATTCTGGCCGGTTGGGCGTCGAACTCCAAGTATGCATTCCTTGGTGCCATGCGCTGCGCTGCGCAGATGGTGTCGTATGAAATCGCCATGGGTTTTGCGCTGGTCTGTGTGCTGATGGTCTCGCAAAGCCTCAATTTGTCCGATATCGTGAATGGTCAGGCCAAGGGTCTGTTCGCTGATTACGGTGTCGGCATCTTGTCGTGGAACTGGATCCCGCTCTTCCCGATGTTCCTGGTCTACTTCATCTCGGGTGTCGCTGAAACCAACCGTGCCCCGTTCGATGTGGCCGAAGGCGAATCGGAAATCGTTGCCGGTTTCCATGTGGATTACTCGGGTATGGCTTTCGCGCTGTTTTTCCTGGCCGAGTACGCCAACATGATCCTGATTGCGTTCCTGACATCGATCATGTTCCTCGGTGGCTGGCTGTCGCCGGTGGGTTTCCTGCCGGATGGTTTCTTCTGGCTGGCCTTGAAAGCCTCGGCCTTGCTGTTCCTCTTCCTGTGGTTCCGCGCGACGTTCCCGCGTTACCGCTATGACCAGATCATGCGTCTGGGCTGGAAGGTGTTCATTCCCCTGACAATCATCTGGCTGGTCGTCGTTGGCGTCTGGCTGATCTCCCCGCTGAATATCTGGAACTAAGATCATGGGTGCCATTAGCGAATTCGTCACCAAGAGTAAGCAGGTTGTTAACAGCCTGTTCCTCAAAGAGCTCTGCAAGGGTCTGAGTGTGACCGGCTGGTACTTCTTCCAGCCGAAGATCACGGTTCAGTATCCGGAAGAGAAGACGCCACAAAGCCGCCGCTTCCGCGGTCTGCATGCGCTACGCCGTTATCCGAATGGCGAAGAGCGTTGCATTGCCTGCAAACTCTGTGAAGCGGTGTGCCCGGCGCTGGCCATCACCATCGAATCGGATCAGCGTGACGATGGCAGTCGCCGCACGACGCGTTACGACATCGACCTGACCAAGTGTATTTTCTGTGGTTTCTGCGAAGAGGCCTGCCCGGTGGACGCCATCGTCGAAACCCGTGTGTTCGAGTATCACGGTGAGGCGCGCGGTGATCTGTACTACACCAAGCCGATGCTTCTGGCCAATGGCGATCGCTACGAAACGCAGATCGCCGCTGACCGTGCCGGCGATGCAAAATTCCGCTAAGGATTGCAGATGGAATTCAAACTGATCCTCTTCTACGTACTTTCTGCCATTCTGGTGGGTTCGAGTCTGGCCGTGATTACGGCACGTAACCCGGTTGTCGCTGCGATGTTCCTGGTGCTGAGCTTTTTCACCGCTGGCGCTATCTGGCTGATTGCGCAGGCCGAGTTCCTGGCGATTGTGCTGATCCTGGTTTATGTGGGCGCCGTAATGGTGCTGTTCCTGTTCGTGGTCATGATGCTCGATATCAACTTCGACCGATTGCGCCAAGGTTTCTGGAGCTACCTACCGCTGGGTTCGCTGATCGGCATCCTGATGATTCTGGAAATGACCATCGTGCTCGGTGGTCAGTACTTCCAGGTGTTTGATACGCCGCTGCCGCCGGAGCTGGCTGATTCATCGAACACCAAGGATCTGGGCCTGTTGCTCTACACCGAGTACACCTATCCGGATCAGATTGCTGCTTCGATTCTCCTGGTCGCCATTATCGCCGCCGTCGTTTTGACCTATCGTGGCCGTAAGGACAGTAAGAAGCAGGACATCAGTGATCAGGTCGCCGTCAAGGCTGCGGATCGTCTGCGCATCGTGAAGATGGATGCTGTGAAACCTCAACCCGCTGTGACCGACACTTCCGCAACGGAAGCCGGAAACGGCGCCGCCCAGTAACCCCAGCCGAGCTCGATCCGGAGACTGCCTTGCTGACCCTCTCACATTTCCTCGTCCTGGCCGCTGTTCTGTTCGGCATCAGCGTGATCGGTCTTTTCCTGAACCGAAAGAACCTGATCATTCTTCTGATGGCTATCGAACTGATGTTGCTGGCAGTGAACACCAACTTTATCGCCTTCTCGCATTTCCTGCAGGATCTGAACGGGCAGGTGTTCGTGTTCTTTATTCTGGCTGTGGCTGCTGCCGAATCGGCAATTGGCCTGGCTATCCTGGTTGTACTGTTCCGTAATCTGTCCACGATCCATGTGGACGATCTCGACCGCATGAAGGGCTAAGCAGGAAACGTTTCATGGACATGAAAACCCTTTACCTCACCGTTCCTCTGGCGCCGCTGGTTGGTGCCGCTCTGTCTGGTCTGTTCTGCCGCGTGATTCCGCGCTGGTTTGCGGCAGGGGTGACCATCCTTGGGGTCGCCATATCGCTGGTTGCATCGCTACTGATCCTGCAGGATGTCCTGGCCGGTCACACCTTCAACGGCAATCTGTACACCTGGGCGACCAGCGGGGATTTCAAGTTTCACGTCGGCTTCCAGATCGATAGCCTTACCGCCATGATGATGTGCGTTGTCACCTCTGTCTCGCTGCTCGTGCATATCTACACGATTGGCTACATGGCTGAAGACGACGGTTTCCGCCGTTTCTTCTCGTACATCAGCCTGTTTACCTTCGCAATGCTGATGCTCGTGATGAGTAACAACTTCATGCAGCTGTTCTTCGGCTGGGAAGCGGTGGGTCTGGTTTCGTACCTGCTGATCGGCTTCTACATGAACCGTGATACGGCCATCTTCGCCAACCTCAAGGCGTTCCTGGTCAACCGCGTGGGTGACTTCGGTTTTGTTCTGGGTATCGGCCTGATTCTGGCCTACTTCGGCACGCTGGATTACGCCGAGGTTTTCAAAGCCGCGCCAACGCTGGCCGACAAGACCGTCAATCTGTGGGGCGATGCGCAGTGGTCGCTGATGACTGTGACCTGTATCTGCCTGTTTATCGGCGCCATGGGTAAGTCGGCCCAGGTGCCCCTGCATGTCTGGCTGCCCGATTCGATGGAAGGTCCGACCCCGATCTCGGCACTGATCCACGCCGCCACCATGGTGACGGCCGGTATCTTTATGGTTGCCCGTTGCTCACCGCTATTTAATCTGTCGCCGACCGCATTGTCATTCGTGCTCATCATCGGCGCGACCGGTGCGCTGTTCATGGGCTTCCTGGGCATGATCCAGAACGATATCAAGCGCATCGTTGCCTACTCGACGTTGTCGCAGCTCGGCTATATGACGGTCGCGCTGGGTGTTGCTGCATATCCGATCGCCATCTTCCATCTGATGACGCATGCTTTCTTCAAGGCGCTGCTGTTCCTCGGCGCCGGTTCGGTCATTATCGGTATGCATCACGATCAGGACATCCGCAACATGGGTGGTCTGTGGAAGTACATGCCGATCACCTGGATCACCACGCTCATCGGCTCGTTCTCGCTGATCGCCATGCCGTTCTTTTCGGGTTTCTACTCGAAGGACTCGATCATTGAGGCGGTGCATCTATCCAACATCACCGGTCACGGATATGCGCTATTTGCGGTCACGGCTAGCGTTTTCGTAACAACGTTCTACACGATGCGTTCTTACTTCATCGTCTTCCATGGTCCGGAGCGCTGGAATGACGCCGAGCATATTGCTGCCGCTCAGGCGCACGCGCATGGTCATGATGATCACCACGGCCACCATGAACACGGTGAGCACGACGATCATGGTCACCATCATGGGCTACAGCCGGGTGATAAGCCGCACGAGTCACCGTGGGTGGTAACACTACCCCTGGTGCTGCTGGCGATTCCTTCGGTACTGATCGGTTATTACACGATTGATCCGATGCTCTACGGTTCATTCTTTGATGGTGTTATTTACGTCAGCAAGTCGATTCCGGTCATGGCCTACATGAAGGAAGAGTTCCATGGTCCGATCGCCATGGCCTTGCACGCTGTCAGCACGCTGCCGTTCTGGCTCATGGTTGCTGGTCTGGTTGTGACCTATTACTTCTACATGGTGAAGCCGGCGATTCCGGCAGCGCTCCAGAAACGTTTCCATGGTCTGTACACGCTCATGGACAACAAGTATTACTTCGATGCGTTCAATATGGCGGTCTTTGCCGGCGGCGCCCGCAAGATCGGCGGCTTTCTCAACCGATTTGGTGAAGCGACGCTGATCGACGGCTTCTTCGTGAATGGCTCGGCCAAGCTGGTCGGCGTAGTGGCTGGTATCGTCCGCCACTTCCAGACGGGTTATCTGTATCAGTACGCCTTCACCATGATCATCGGCGTTTTTGCGCTGCTGACGCTGTGGTTTTTTACGACCTAATTCGATTGCCTAACAATTAACCTGCGCGCCTGTTTTTTCTGGAAATGACTATGTCTGGTTACCCGCTACTCTCGCTTGCCATCTGGGTCCCGATCTTGGCCGGTCTGCTGATTCTGGCAGTCGGTCGTGATAATAACGCCGGTTTGACGCGCGTCCTCGCCCTGATCGGTGCCGTGGCGGGTCTGGTTGTTACGTTTCCGCTCTATACCAAATTTGATGCGCAGGCCACGGTCATGCAGTTCGTCGAACTGTCACCATGGATTCCGCGCTTTAACATCAACTATCACCTGGGCGTGGATGGTATTTCGATGCCGTTCATCATCCTGAACAGCTTTATCACGGTGATCGTCGTCCTGGCTGGTTGGCAGGTGATTCAGTACAAGCCGGCGCAATACAATGCAGCTTTCCTGATCATGTCGGGTCTGTTCAACGGCATTTTCTGCGCGCTTGACGGCATTCTGTTCTATGTCTTCTTCGAAGCCTCGCTCATCCCGATGTACCTCATCATCGGGATCTGGGGTGGCCATAACCGTGTTTACGCGGCCATCAAGTTTTTCCTTTATACGCTGCTGGGCTCGCTGCTCTTCCTGATTGCGCAGCTGTATCTGTTCATCTATTCGGGCGGCAGCTTCTCGATCCTGGATTGGCACCAGATGCCGATTCCGATGGGCCCGCAGATCGCCATCTTCATGGCATTCCTGGTCGCCTTTGCGGTCAAGGTGCCGATGTGGCCGGTGCATACCTGGTTGCCGGATGCCCACCCGGAGGCCCCAACGGGCGGTTCGATCGTCCTGGCGGCCATCGCTCTAAAGCTGGGCGGCTACGCCTTCCTGCGTTTCACCCTGCCGATCGTGCCGGATGCCTCCCACGAACTCGCCTGGTTGATGATTGCGTTGTCGCTGATCGCCGTGGTCTATATCGGTTTTGTTGCCCTGGTGCAGGCCGACATGAAGCGTCTGGTTGCCTATTCGTCGATCGCGCACATGGGCTTTGTAACGCTGGGTTTCTTCCTGTTTACGCCGCTGGCCGTGGAAGGGGCCATCGTCCAGATGATCTCGCATGGCTTCGTCGCCGGCGCCATGTTCTTCTGCATCGGTATTATCTATGATCGTATGCATACTCACCTGATCGCAGACTGTGGCGGCATTGTGTACAAAATGCCCGTTTACGCGGCGTTCATGATGCTCTTTGCCATGGCAAACGCCGGTCTGCCGGCTACCTCCGGTTTCGTGGGTGAATTCATGGTGATTCTGGGCGCACTGCAAGTCAATTTCTGGGTCGCAGCCATCTCGGCGACCACCATGATCGTTGGTGCCGCCTACACGCTGTGGATGTACAAGCGCGTGATCTTCGGACCGATCGCCAATCATCACGTAGCGGAACTGACGGATGTGAACAAGCGTGAGCTGGCCATCCTGATGATTCTGGCATTTCTAGTGCTTGCCATGGGCGTCTGGCCGGAACCGGTCACCCACATCATGCATACCTCGGTTAACGACCTGCTGCGTCACGTGGCAATCAGCAAACTCCAGTAACGGAACCTGACGATATGAATCCCTACGTCCTCGATCTCATTACGGCCAGCCCCGAAGTGCTGGTTCTGCTGATGGGCTGTCTGATTCTTCTGTTCGACCTGTGCGTCAAGGATCCGAGCCGTACTGCGACGTTTGTGCTGACCCAGCTGACCTTTGTCGGTGCGGCCGTCTTGACCCTGTTTACCAGTACGGGGGAAGTGGTCTACGCCTTTAACGGCCTGTATGTCGATGACCTCATGGGCGACCTGCTCAAGCTGGTGCTATATCTGACCGTGATTGTCACGCTGTTCTACGCACGCCCTTACGTGTTGCAGCGTCCGGATCTCCGCCGCGGCGAGTTCTATCTGCTGGTATTGTTCGCCACGCTGGGCATGATGGTGATGATCTCGGCCAACCATCTGCTAACGATCTACCTGGGTATCGAGCTACTGTCGCTGTCAGTCTATGCGCTGGTGGCCATGAATCGCGATAGCGTGGCGTCGACCGAGGCTGCCATGAAGTACTTCGTCCTGGGCGCATTAGCTTCTGGCCTGTTGCTTTATGGGATGTCGATGGTCTATGGTGCCACCGGTACGCTTAGCATTCCGGAAATTTCGGATGCCCTCGTATCCAACGCCTCGAACCCCACGGTGCTGATATTTGGTCTGGTGTTCCTGGTGTCAGGCATAGCGTTCAAGCTGGGCGTCGTGCCCTTCCATATGTGGGTGCCCGATGTTTATCAGGGTTCGCCAACGGCCATCACGATGCTGATCGGTGGTGCGCCGAAGTTGGCTGCCTTCGCTATTACGATGCGTCTACTGGTATCCGGTCTGTTGCTGCTCGCGCCGGATTGGCAGGGCATGCTGCTGATTCTCGCCGTGCTGTCCCTGGCGATTGGTAACCTGGCAGCGATTCCGCAAACCAATATCAAACGTATGCTCGCCTACTCGACGATTTCGCACATGGGTTTTGTGTTGTTAGGTATCGTGGTTGGCGTGGTCGGTGGTGATGCCCGCTTTGCCTTAAATGCCTATAGTTCATCCATGTTCTATGTGGTCGCCTATGTCATGATGAGCGTCGCTGTCTTCGGTGTCATTATTCTGCTGTCGCGTGCTGGCTTCGAAGCTGATCGACTCGATGACTTCAAGGGTCTGAACAAACGGAGCCCGTGGTTCGCTGCCGTCATGATGATGATCATGTTCTCGATGGCGGGCGTTCCCTTCTTTGTCGGCTTCTTCGCCAAATTTTCGATTCTGCAGGCGGTTGTTGCCTCAGGCCAGATTGGTCTGGCAATTTACGCTGTGCTGATGTCGCTGATCGGCGCGTTCTACTATCTGCGTATCGTCAAAATCATGTATTTCGACGAGCCGCTGGATGAGACGCCTATCACGGCGCCGACCGATCTGCGTGTACTGCTTTCGATCAATGGTGTGGCCATCGCGCTGTTTGGCTTGTTCCCACAGACCATCATGTCGCTGTGCGCGTTCTCGCTGCTCCGCTCCCTCTGAGGCGGGCGTGTGTTCACGCGATCTCGAAACGCCCCGGTCTTCGGGGCGTTTTTATTGGTATGAGGATTGATGATGACCCCCGACAAAGATGACGATCTTCACCTGATTGAAACCTGTATCGAGAGTGAGCAGATCTGGCGTGGAAAATTGTTGGATGTGCGCCGTGATCGCGTGCGTTTACCCGATGGTCGTGAAGGGGTGCGCGAATATGTTAGACATCCCGGGGCGGTGGTGATGATTCCTGTGCTTGACGATGGCCGGTTAATTTTTGAACGTCAGTACCGCTATCCGGTCGGCCGCGTCATGCTTGAATTGCCAGCTGGCAAGATCGAGCCCGATGAAGATACGCTGCTAACAGCGCAAAGGGAATTGCGTGAAGAGACTGGCCATGTGGCGGCTGCCTGGCGTCATCTGGGGACGATGCACCCTACGATTGGTTATGCCGATGAACGCATCGAAATTTATCTGGCGGAGCAGCTCACGGCGCTTGAAAGTAATGCCCTGGATGAAGGCGAATTTCTCGACGTGGTATTTCTGACGCTGGACGAAGCTCTGGCAGAAGTTCGGGCAGGGCATCTGACCGATGGTAAAACCCTATCGGCGCTCCTTTGGGCCGAAAAGGTGCTTCGTGAGGCCTGGTAAGGCTGTTTCTAGAGAGCTTGTTGCAATGCAGCTTGTCACGGTGATTGCATTACCGAGATGATGTGCCAATACATCATTGAGGAGTACCAACATGCCAAACCGAACACTAGAGTCGATTGTTAGCCAGCGGCCACTGGTTGTTGCAAAGTCATCCATGAGTATTCATGATGCGGCTGTTGCCATGCGTGACCAGGGGGTTGGGTCGGTGGTCATCCAAGAAAAAGGTAAATTAGCGGGCATCTTCACCGAGCGCGACCTGCTTAATCGCGTGGTTGCTGCGGGAAAGGACCCGAGCAAAACCACTTTGGCAGAGGTCATGACCAAGGATGTGATGGGATTAGAAGCTGACAAGCCCTTGATGCATGCTTTACACCTGATGCATCAGCACGCATTTCGGCATGTGCCGGTTCTGAAGCAGGGCAAGCCGATCGGTATGGTCTCAGCGCGTGATGCGCTCGGGATTGAATGGCAACAATTCCAGAGAGAAATCAAACTCGCGGATGACATCGCAGAGATTCTCGCCTGATGGGTCGTTTTCCCAAAGCAAAAGCGCCCCGCGGGGCGCTTTTGCTTTGGGAAGCTCGCGGAGCTCAATTGGGCATCACGATGTTGACTTCCAGTACCTCGTAATTGCCTTTCTTTTCCATCGACACTTTGATGTCATCGGCGTTGACGTGCACATATTTAGAGATGACGGCAACGAGTTCCTGTTGCATGGCCGGTAGAAAATCGGCCGCCGGTTTGCCATCGTCGACACGCTCGCGGGCAATAATGAGCTGCAGACGTTCCTTGGCCATGTTGGCCGATTTCGGTTTCGAGCCGAAGATCAGAGAGAGCAGGGACA
>JBDLTT010000012.1:0-4111 GCA_039805725.1 Pseudomonadota bacterium
GTGAACGTCTGATCGTACGCTCGCTGGAAGACTCGATGAAGCGTGGCACCATCGTGCTGAAATCACCCGACGAATCCCGCAACCGCCACCAGTCGGTGACGCTGCTGGAAACTATCGCCGAATTTGAGTTCGACTGCCTGATCGGCGGCGCCCGCCGTGACGAAGAAAAAGCACGCGCCAAGGAGCGCATCTTCAGTTTTCGCGACGATTTCGGTCAGTGGGACCCGAAGAACCAGCGCCCGGAACTCTGGGATCTGTACAACGCGCGCGTGCACAAGGGCGAGCATATGCGCGCTTTTCCGATTTCGAACTGGACCGAACTGGATGTCTGGCAATACATCGAACGCGAGAATCTCGAACTGCCGTCGATCTACTTCGCTCACACCCGCCCCATCGTGCGCCGTGGCAACGGCATTGTGCCAGTTACCGAGCTGACCCCGGCCAAAGCTGGCGAAACCATCATCGATCTGCAGGTTCGCTTCCGCACCGTCGGCGACATCAGCTGCACCGCCCCGGTGGAGAGCGACGCCGACAATATCGAGAAGATCATTGCCGAAACGGCCGGCACCACCATTAGTGAACGTGGCGCGACGCGTCTGGATGACCAGGCCAGCGAAGCGGCCATGGAACAACGTAAGAAAGAGGGCTACTTCTAATGACTAGCCAACAACATACAGAAGATCATGGTTTGCTGCGTTTTCTGACCTGCGGCAGTGTTGACGACGGCAAGAGCACGCTGATCGGTCGCCTGCTGTTCGACACGAAAGCTATTCTGGTCGATACGCTGAGCAATCTGGAACGCACCTCGCAACGTCGCGGCCTTTCAAGCGTTGATCTGTCATTGCTCACCGACGGCCTGCAGGCCGAACGCGAACAGGGCATCACCATCGATGTGGCTTACCGTTATTTCTCGACGGGTACGCGCAAGTACATCATCGCCGACGCGCCCGGCCATGAGCAGTACACACGCAATATGGTCACCGCTGCTTCGACCGCTGATCTGGCCATCATTCTGGTCGACGCACGCCGCGGCATCCTGACCCAGACGCGACGCCATGCCAAGGTTTGTCAGCTCATGGGCATTCCGCAGGTGGTAGTCGCCATCAACAAGATGGATCTGGTCAATTACGATCCACAGGTCTTCGCCAAGCTGCAGGAATCGTTTGCCGAAGTCGCCGCCACCATTGGCCTAGACTCGGTGCGCTATGTACCCATGTCGGCGTTGGAAGGCGACATGATCGTCGACCGCGGTGAGGCCATGAACTGGTACGAAGGACCAACCCTACTGGAGATTCTGGAAAACGCCGGTACCAGCCACACCGAAACGCCCACACATCACGAAGTGTTCCGTATGCCCGTGCAGCTGGTCTGTCGCCCGCAGGACTCGGCCAACCCGGATCTGCACGACTACCGTGGTTTCATGGGTCGCATTAGCTCTGGCGTCATACGTCCTGGTGACGAAATTGTTGCCCTACCTTCCGGCCAGCGTAGCACGGTCACGCATGTGGAAATCGGCGGCGTTGATCTGAATGAAGGTGTCGCCGAACAATCGGTCACGATTCGCCTGGCCGATGAAATCGATATTTCGCGCGGCGACATGCTGGCGCATCCGGAAACCGCGCCACAAGTGGTCAAGGAAGCCCAGGCGATGGTCTGCTGGCTCTCGGAGAACCCGCTTGATCCTGCCCGTACCTATGCGTTGCGTCAGACCACGCGGACGGTAAAAGCCAAGATTGCCGATATCCCATTCCGCCTGGATATCAACACCCTGGCCGAAGATAGTGCCCCAGCACAGCTACAGATGAACGACATCGCGCGCATCAACCTGCGATTGGCGCAACCGATCTGCTGCGATCCCTATGCGAAAAATCGTGGCACAGGAGCCTTCATCCTAATTGACGAAGCAACGAACAACACCGTTGGTGCCGGCATGCTCCTGTAACATCGGGGCATGTCTGCTTTTCCCGCGCTCCTGATCCCGGTTATTGTTTTTATCGAGGGCTTTTCTTCCCTCGGCGCGGAAATTATTGCGCTGCGGCGGCTGGTACCGCACGTTGGTAGTTCCATCGTGGTTACCGCGCCCACCATCGGGTTTTTTCTGCTGGCACTGGCACTGGGCTACGCCGCCGGCGCTCGTATCAGCGATCGCTATTTACCCACGGTTGCCCGTAACTTTCTGATTTCAGCACTGTTACTGGGTATCGGCTTTTCAACGCCGTTTGTCGCCGCCCTGTTTGATCATGGTGAACCCGTATGGGTCGCTTATGTGATTCTGGTAGGGGGCATTCTCTGCCCACTGGCCTGGCTGCTGGGGCAAACCGTACCAGCGCTTACAAACCTTATGCAGACACAGCGTACGGGTGAAGCGAGCGGTCTTGCCCTGTACTGGTCAACACTCGGCTCCTTTCTGGGGTCGCTCGGTCTGTCTTTGTTTGTGATGCTCTGGCTGGGGGTTTCTGCGGCCGTTCTTCTGTGCGCCACCCTGCTGCTCATCGGGGTTCTGGTGCTCGGCAACGCCATTCCGGGCCACCGTGTTAAAAGTATGGCGACCTTCATCGTGTGCCTAGTGCTCATCGCTGTGCCTAACCTGGGATTACTCCGTAAAGCACTCCTGAGTACTCATAACACGGTCACGGAGACGGCCTACGCTGATTACAGCATTGTGGAAACATCCACCACCGATGGTCTTGACGCCCGCGTTTTGCGGGTCAACAGTTCAACGGCCTCGCTGCTCGCCGAGGGCGATCCGCCCCGCTACGCCCGCTACATCGATTATCTGCGTCGAACGCTGCTTAAGGAGCTCCATTTTCAGGAGCGCGACATTCTTGTTCTGGGTGCCGGCGGTTTCACACTGTCGCATCGCGAGCCTTTGAACCGCTACACCTATGTCGATATCGACCCGGCGATTCGCACGATCGCCGAACAACAGTTTCTACGGGAACCGATTCGCGGCAACTTTGTGGTGGATGATGCCCGGCATTTTATAGCCAGAGCTGCACACGACCCCACCCAACGCTACGACGCTGTCGTGGTCGACGTGTACAGTTCACACCACAATATACCGAGCCATCTGGTAACGCGAGAATTCTGGCGTGACACGCATAGCGTTCTAAAACCCGATAGTGTGATGCTGGCGAATCTGATTCTGGATAGCTCGCTGCAAAGTGATTACGCTCGAAACGTGCTTGCAACGATTGAATCGGTTTACGGTCGCTGCGCCGTGGAAGTTCTGCACAAGGACCGTCCCCTGGCCAATGTCGAGGTGTTCTGCCGCAACAGCAGCAACGATGTCACTCGCCCTGCACCACTCTATAGTGATGAAAGAAACTCGGCGGATATCGATCACACCCGCAGCGCGCCGGGGCGTTAACCGGGCTTAGGTTCGGCGACGACGCACGGCTTCGAAGAGGCAAACGCCGGCCGCCACCGAAACATTGAGACTATCGACCGAGCCCCCCATAGGGATGTGAACCAGAGCGTCACAGGTCTCGCGTGTCAGACGGCGCATACCATCGCCCTCGGCACCCATGACCCAGGCGGTCGCCACCGGCCACTGCGCCGTGTAGAGATCTTCGCTGGCTTCGCCGGCGGCGCCAACAACCCAGATATCGCGTTCTTTCAGTTCGCGTAGCGTGCGCGCTAGATTCGTCACCATGATGTAGGGCACGGTCTCTGCGGCACCCGATGCTGCTTTCATCGCCACATCGGTCAGCCCGACGGCGCGATCTTTCGGCGCAATGACGGCATGCACGCCAGCTGCATCGGCAACGCGCAGGCAAGCGCCCAGATTGCGCGGGTCGGTAATGCCATCAAGCACCAACAGAAACGGGGGCTCCTCCAACGTATCAAGCACGTCATCCAGATGAATGGCTTTTTGCCGGCTATCGACCCGCGCCACGACACCCTGATGGCGCGCATTCGGCACCATACCTTCAATGCGGGCGTGCTCAACCTGCACGATACGTGCACTGGCCTGCTCGGCGAGGCGCAACAGATCTTTAACGCGACGATCTTGGCGATTATTGTCCAAGTAGATTTCCTTCACGCTCTCCGGGTCATGGCGCAACCGCGCCATGATGGGGTGGAATCCGTGAATCAGTCGGGTATTGCT
>JBDLTT010000013.1:0-3154 GCA_039805725.1 Pseudomonadota bacterium
GATGACGAAAACGAGTTCCAGTATACCCAGAGAAGCGGCCGCTGACGCGTTGATCGGCCTGCTGCACCGTGCCGAGGCCGTTCTGGCGCGGTTTGAGGCGTTGATGTTGCCGACCGCATCGGCTGAGATGGATTGGTCTGCCGATGCGTGGCGCTGGGTGGTCAATAAGCGAACCGGGTTGGGGCAGCTGGTTGCCATACCCAAGATTGCTGGAATGACGCTGAGCGCGTTGCGCGATATTGACGAGCAGAAGGCCCGACTGGTGGCGAACACAGAACAGTTTCTGGCGGGTCGACCTGCGAATAACGTGCTGATGACGGGCGCGCGTGGATGCGGCAAATCGTCGCTGGTGCGCGCGCTACTCACCGCATATCGGAAACAGGGGTTGCGCATCATCGAGATCGACAAGCACGATCTGCGGGATATTCCGGAGATTGTGGCGTTGATTATGGGTCGTCCGGAACGTTTTATTCTCTTTTGTGATGACTTGTCGTTCGAGGCAGGAGAATCGGGTTACACCGCCCTGAAGTCGGTGCTGGATGGGTCCGTGGCAGCGGTGCCGGACAACGTGCTGATTTACGCCACGTCGAACCGTCGCCATTTGATGCCTGAGTATTTTTCTGAGAACGCGGCGACCAAGTATGTGGGTGAAGAGATTCATCCCGGCGAGGCGATCGAGGAAAAGATCTCGCTGTCCGAACGCTTTGGTTTGTGGCTGTCGTTTTATCCGTTCAGCCAAGAGGCCTATCTGGATATTGTGAACGGCTGGCTGAAGCATCATGGTTTGAAAGCGGCGGCGATTGCCGAGGCGCGGCAGCATGCGCTGAATTGGGCGGTACAACGTGGATCGCGCAGCGGTCGGGTTGCCGAACAGTTTGCCCGCGATTGGGTCGGCCAGCAGCAGGGGCAAAAGTCGGATGTCTGAAAACAGCCTGGTGGTCTCGGGCGCACAAATCGAAGCCAAACTCACCCGCGTATCTGCGGCCGTCATTTTGCGGGGTGATGGATCGGAATATCTGTTGGCGCAGCGTCCGCCGGGTAAGGCCTATGCTGGCTACTGGGAGTTTCCCGGGGGCAAGGTCGAAGCAGGCGAGAGTTTTGCTGAGGCGTTGGTGCGCGAATTACAGGAAGAACTCGGTATCCGTGTGACGGCGATGACCCCGTGGCTCACGCGACATTTTGTGTACCCGCACGCCCGGGTTGAGATTCGCTTTTTTCGTGTAACCGCTTGGCATGGTGACTTGCATCCGCATGAGCATACGGATACCGCCTGGCTGCCAACCGCGTTGATGGCCGGGGGCAAGGATCTGGATCAGATGCCGGTTAGCCCGGTTCTCCCCGCCAACACACCCATTTTGCGGGCGTTGGCGTTGCCGTCGGTGGTTGCCCTAACCAACGCCGGTGCTGTCGGTGTGGCGGCCGAGTTGGAGCGCATTCAGCGCGTCCAGCCCCTGCTGATCCAGGTGCGCGAGAAGACTTTGAGCGAGACTCAGCGTCTGGCGTTTGCGCGCGATGTGGTGACGCTGGTTCATGGCTATGGTGGCCACGTATTGCTGAACGGCAGCGTTGAAGACGCCATGCGTGCGGGCGCCGATGGCGTGCATTTGTCGGCGACGGCGTTGATGGCCTGCGCGTCGCGCCCCGATATGCCGTTGGTCTTTGCCTCGTGTCATACCCCGGCCGAGTTGAACAAGGCGAGTGGTCTCGGCCTGGATGCGGTGGTGTTGGGTTCGGTCAACCCAACGCTGACGCATCCCGAGCCCGGGCATCGAACCCTGGGTTGGGATGCATTTGCCAATCTTATTGAGAGTTCGGCACTGCCGGTTTATGCGATCGGTGGCATGACGGCTGACGATATCGCCCAGGCGCAAGCATCCGGTGCGCAGGGTGTGGCAATGCTCAGGGGGTGGTAGTCCGGGACGGGCAACCGAATTACTGTTCAGTCGGCGGCGTGTTCTCGTCCGATAATCCCTGATCGTTTTCCTGGACGGGGATGCGATACGACTCGTTGGCCCAGGCACCGAGATCAATCATTTTGCAGCGCTCGGAACAGAACGGCCGCCATTTATTATCGGGCGCAAAGAGGGCAGGCGCACCGCAATGCGGGCATGGGACAGTCGCAGTCACGGCTTAGATGGCGCAGAACGTCAGATCGAAACGGATGTCACGCTCAACCTGGCGCGGTCGCTGCTGAAAATCGGTTT
This sequence comes from Pseudomonadota bacterium, assembly GCA_039805725.1. GTDB lineage: Bacteria > Pseudomonadota > Gammaproteobacteria > Burkholderiales > Rhodocyclaceae > Fluviibacter. The sequence continues at coordinate 2,205 of JBDLTT010000013.1, forward strand.
CCATGAAACGCAGGTTGAGCGCATATTTGTTGGCGCTGGTTTCCGGCGTGATCATCGAATCGTGGATACGGATGCGCAACATCTGGGCGTTGACGCCGGCGAGGGTGCGCTGGTAGCTGCCGCGCGAGGCCGTGTAAGACTCGGGCGTGCCGCTGTCGCGAAGCAGATGAAGGACGATCGATAGACCATCGCGCAACGGCAGGAACGGTTCCAGCCAGAGTTGCAGGTCGCGTTGACGTTGAGCGGTCGGTTGATTCAACCAGAGGTGGTACGAGGGGATGTCGAACTCGCTCAAGCCGCCCGGAATCATCGAGCGGTTCTTCACCGACATGAGCCATTCGTTGTCTCGCAGATGTTGCCCCAGTTTGCCGGTGAGGGCATGCAGCAGATGGAGCGCTTGCGAGATTTCATCCAGCGCAGCATCGAGGGCTTCGGTGGAAATATTGGGGTTGTCGCGAAAGGCCGTGAGCACCTGGCGCTGACGTTCCAGCTCCTGAAGCAGTTCGGACTTCAGATCCGGGCGGGCGACTTCGAGAATCTCAAAGAGGACGGTGAGCGCCGCGTGATGGTCGTGCGTGTCGGGTGCGCCCAGATAGTGCGCCATCCGCGCAAACAGATCCTCGAGGCGCAGTAGTGCGCGGATACGTTCGGTGAGCGGATATTCGTAGATCAGCACGATAGGCGGGGTCGCTGGTTTGGAGTCAATCCCAGGGTGGGCGCTCTGTGTCAGGTGATCGTTATCCCGAACGACCAGGGTCGCACCGGTAACGGCCAATTCCTCGAATAATAGACCGATTTGCTGCATTTGTTACATGCAAATAGGGTTTTTATTGCGCCAACGCCAGATAGGCATGGTGGATGACATCGGTTTGCGTATCGCGTTGTTCCGGCGTCCCGCAGTTGTCGATGACCTCGGTGGCCAGTGCGAGCCGTGCCTCCCGGGGCGCTTG
>JBDLTT010000014.1:0-38711 GCA_039805725.1 Pseudomonadota bacterium
ACACAGGCATTGACCATGCGTCGGTGCAGGCGGCGGGCGTCGACCGGGGTTTCCAGTTTGAGCGCATATTGCGCAACGCCCGGGGTGCCGTAGTCATTGCTCTGGCTGCCCACGGCGATGATGAGGGTGTCATACGAAAAACACCGGGCGGGGGTCACTTCTTCACCGGCATCATCGACAAACGGCGCGACATGGACTTTGCGCGCCTGGCGATCCAGGCCGGTCATTTCACCAATACGGAAGTGAAAGTGATGCCAGTGCGCCTGCGCCAGATAGCCGACCTCGTGATCGCCAATATCCATGCTTCCGGCGGCGATTTCGTGCAGTTTGGGTTTCCAGATATGCGTGCGTGCGCGGTCGATCAGGGTGATGTCGGCCTGGCCGCGCTTGCCGAGGGTGTCGCCGAGGCGGGTGGCGAGCTCGAGGCCACCAGCGCCACCGCCAACAATCACAATTTTATGCGGGTTGGCTGAAGATGAAATAGACACAGCTGCTACTCCGAAGTTTAGACCGCGGTTTGTCCGCTAAAAAATTCTGTGGCGCCAATGACCACGACATGGGCTTGGGCATCGACGTCATGCACCACGTTGCGCACGGTGGCGATCATGGATGCATCAACGACCAGAAAAACGAGTTCTTCGTTGTTCTGATCGCGCACGGTATTGACATGGGTGAGCGCGCTGGATTCGGCAAAGCGTTGATTCAGCGCCGCCAGGATCGGCGCGGCGTTGGCGGTCGAGATATGAACAACTTTGCTCTGGGCTTTGCCGGTCAGCACCCGGTCCACAACAATCCCCGAGATGTAGACGCCAACCGCCGCCCAGAGCGCCGATTCGATATTGCCGAAGACCAGCGCTGAAATCAGGCAAATGCTACCGTCGAGAATCAGCACCCAGTTGCCAACCGTTAAACCCGACCATTGGGCGAGCAGGCGCGCCAGAATACTCCAGCCCCCCGAGGCGGCCTCGCCCTTGAAAATCAGCCCCAGCCCCAGGCCGACCAGCAAGCCACCGTAGAGCGCGTTGAGCATGGGGTTCCTCGTCGGAACGACCCCCGGAAATAACCAGAACAGCAATTCGATAAACAGGGCGATCAGGCCGAAGGCGAGGGCCGTACGGAACAGATAGCCCGGCCCCAGTCGTTTGAGGGCAAACACCATGAGCACGGCGTTGATGATAAAGACCGACAGCCCCTGATTAAAGTCGAGCGCATGGAACAGAATGATCGCGATGCCCGGCGGCCCCCCCGACACAATATGATTGGGCGAGAGAAAGAAAACGATCGCCAATGCCAGGCTGAAGGCGCCAGCGATGATGAGGGCAATGTTCTTGAACATACGGATCGATATGATGCGGCGGGTGGTCGGTGGTTCGGAACCTGGACCTGCAGGTTATGGATTGGCTTAAGCAACTTATAACAGTTATACGGCTTTATTTCTATCCACTGGCTTATGATAATGTGCTGCAACCTTCAACAAAAAATAGGTCCTGATGGAATATCAACGTTTTGGCCAGACGGGTTTGAAAGTATCCCCGTTGTGTCTGGGCTGCATGACCTACGGCAGCCCGAGCTGGCGACCCTGGGTGCTGGATGAAACCGCCTCGCGTGGCTTCATGCGTGAGGCCCTGGATGCCGGGATCAACTTCTTTGATACCGCCGATATGTATTCGCTGGGTGCCAGCGAAGAAATTCTCGGGCGGGCGATCCGTGATTTTGCGCGGCGTGACGATCTGGTGCTGGCCACCAAGGTGTTCTATCCGATGAGCGATCGCCCGAATGACCGCGGGCTATCACGCAAACATATTCTGGCCTCGATTGATGCGTCGCTAAAGCGGCTGGGCACGGATTATGTGGATCTGTACATCATTCACCGCTTCGACCCGGAGACGACGCCGGAAGAAACACTGACCACGCTGGATCTGCTGGTGCGTTCCGGTCGCGTCCGTTACCTGGGGGCGTCGTCGATGTACGCCTGGCAGTTCATGAAGCTGCTGGGTCTGCAGCGCAGCCATGGCCTGGCGCCGTTTGTGTCGATGCAGAATCACTACAACCTGATCTACCGCGAGGAAGAACGCGAAATGCTGCCGCTCTGCCAGAGCGAAGGCATTGCCGTGACGCCCTGGTCGCCGCTGGCGCGCGGGCTGCTGGCGGGCGGTGGTCGGGGTGGCAACACGCAACGCGCGACGACGGATCATCTGTCGCCGTTGTGGTACCACGAACATGCCATGGAAGACGCCGTGGCACAGGCGGTGGCTGAGGTGGCGCAGGCTCGCGGGGTGCCGCCGGCCCAGGTCGCCCTGGCCTGGGTGGCGAGTCGGCCCAGTGTGACGGTGCCGATTGTCGGCATTTCCAAGCCCCACCACCTGGCCGATGCGCTGGCCGGTGTGGCATTAACCTTAACCGATGCCGAAGTCGCCCGTCTGGAATCGCCCTACAGACCGCGTGCGGTCGCTGGTCATGAGTGAGTGTGCCATCTATGTCAACGACTGAAACCTTCGTCTCTACCGACCACCCCTACAGTTTGCGCAAGGACTGGTCGATATCGACCATCGCGGCCGGATTCCTGGCGGTCCTGGTCTCTTATTCCGGGCCGCTGATTATTTTTTTCCAGGCAGCGCAGTCGGCAGATGCCTCGCCGGCAATGGTGGCGTCCTGGGTCTGGGGGATTTCGATCGGCGCGGCAGTGTCGGGGATTCTGCTCAGCTACGTGATTAAAGTGCCCATCGTCACGGCCTGGTCCGCGCCGGGCACGGCGCTGCTGGTGACGCTGTTTCCGAGTCTGTCACTCAACGAAGCGGTGGGCGCGTATCTGAGTGCGGCGCTGGTGATTTTTATCATCGGTGTGAGTGGCTCTTTCGACAAGGTGCTCAAGCACATCCCCAAGGGGGTGGCGGCCGGCATGATGGCGGGGATTCTGTTCCAGTTTGGCGCCAATGCCTTCAAGGCAGCCGGGGCGATGCCCGCGATCACCTTTGCGATGGTACTGGCCTATCTGCTGTTCAAGCGTCTGGTGCCGCGCTACTGCATGGTGCTGGTGCTGCTGGTCGGTCTGGCGCTGGCGCTGACTCTGGGGGGCGCCAACTTCAGTGAGGTCCGTTTGACGTTGACGGTGCCCGAGTTTATTCGTCCGGAATGGACCTGGGCGTCGACGCTCAGTCTGGCGCTGCCGCTGGTGCTGGTGAGTATGACGGGGCAGTTCCTGCCGGGGATGGCGATCTTGCGCAGCTCGGGGTATATGACGCCGGCACGCCCGATTATTACCGTGACGAGTCTGGCCTCGCTGGGCGTGGCATGTTTTGGTGGTATCACGATTGTGATTGCGGCCATTACGGCGGCGCTCTGCACGTCAAAGGATGCGCACGAAGACCCGAAACGCCGCTATATCGCCGGCATTGCGAACGGCGTCTTCTACCTGATCGGTGGCTGTTTTGCCGGAACGATTGTGTCGCTGTTTGCCGTGCTGCCCAGAGAACTGATTGCGGTACTGGCGGGCTTGGCGCTGATCGGTGCCATTACCGCGAACCTGATGGGCACGATGGCCGATGCCGAGCATCGCGAGGCGTCGGTTATTACGTTTCTGGCGACGGCGTCCGGGATGTCGTTTCTGGGTCTGGGGTCGGCGTTCTGGGGGGTCGTCCTGGGGATGCTGGCCTATGTGATCCTGCACCACCAGCGCAGCAAGACAGGCGAGGCCAAATAGCGGCCGTATCATCACGACGGAGGAGACCGATCATGAACACACCAAAAACCCTGTTCAAACCAACCCTGCTGGCACTGGCGCTGGGGATGGTATCGCTCGGGCTTGCGCTGCCGGCCCGGGCGATTGAGGCGAAGCAACTGGCCGAAATCCAGAAACGGGTAACCGCCATCGAGCCGACCATGATCACCTGGCGGCGCGATATTCACCAGCACCCGGAACTCTCGAATCAGGAAACCCGAACCGCCGCGCTGGTCGCCCAAGAACTCCGTCGGCTCGGTCTGGAGGTTAAAACCGGCGTTGGTGGGACCGGGGTCGTGGGCATCCTGAAGGGGGCGTATCCGGGCAAGGTGGTCGCCCTGCGTGCCGATATGGATGCCTTGCCGGTCAAGGAACTGGTGGATGTGCCCTTTGCTTCCAAGGCCAAAGGCCTGCACATGGGCAAAGAGGTGGATGTCATGCACGCCTGTGGTCACGACGCACATACCGCAATCCTGATGGGAACGGCCGAAGTGCTGGCCGGGATGAAAGACCAGTTGCATGGCACCGTGGTCTTTATCTTCCAGCCTGCAGAAGAGGGGCCATCACAGGCGACCCAGGGCGCGCATCAGCATATTGGTGCCCTGGCCATGGTGGATGCCGGTGTGTTAAAGAATCCGAAGGTCGATGCCATCTTTGGCCTGCACATGATTCCTTTCCTGCCGGTGGGCACGGTGGGTTACCGGTCGGGCGCCATTCTGGCGTCGGGCGATAGCTTCTCGCTGAAGGTGACGGGCAAACAGACGCACGGCGGCTTCCCCTGGAACGGGATCGATCCCATTGTCAGCGCGTCACAGATCATTATGGGGCTGCAAACCATCGTCAGCCGCCAGCTTAATATCGTCAAGGAGCCGGCCGTGATCTCCATCGGCTCGATCCATGGTGGCAACCGGGACAACATCATTCCTGAAAGCGTCGAGATGCTGGGGACCTTACGTGCGTTCGACGATGGCATGCGTGACGATGCCCGCAAACGGATGAAGCTGACCGCCGAATCGATTGCCGCGGCCAGCGGTGCCAAGGCCGAATTGACCTTTCTGCAACCGAGCTACTCGACAACGGTCAACGATGACAAACTGACGGCGCGTATGTTGCCCACTCTGGAGCAGGCAACCGGCGGCAAGGCCATTCTGGCCCCCAAACTGGGCGCCTACGAAGACTTCTCCGAGTTCCAGAAGGTGGTTCCGGGCATGTTCTTCTTCCTGGGGTCTACCGATCCGAAGAAGCGGGATCCGAAGACGGCCGCACCGAATCACTCGCCCAAGTTTGAAGTCGACGAAGCTTCGCTGGCCGTTGGTGCAACCGCGCTGTCGGCGCTGGCGGTCGATTATCTCGATCAGAAATAATCGACAACGCTGGCGTTACACGCGGCTCTGGTCTGTATTTTTACGGGCCTTGAGCGACTCCGAGGGCAGGATACCGAAGGTGGCTTTGTAGAATTCGGCGAAGCGCCCCAGATGGGTAAAGCCGTAATCGATGGCGATGGCCGTGACATTGCTGATGTGGACGCTCGGGTTCATCAGCGTGTTGTACACGTGCTCCAGTTTTTTCTGGCGAATAAAGCACTTGGGCGTGGTGCCGGCATGCTTTTCAAAAAGCGAATAGAGCGAACGTAGACTGATGTGCGCGTAGCGCGCCAGCTCCTCGGCGGTGACATCGCGTTTGATGTGCTCTTCGAGATACTGAACAATCCGCTCGAAGGTGGCAGTGCCCTGCGAGCGACTCACGTTGAGCTTGATGTTGTGATCGAGCATCACGATCATTTTGCTAGCGACCAGCCGGTTGTAATGCTGCAGGAGTTGCGGGGTTGCCTGGTCGGACTCGGTTTCCTGACACAACAGCGCAAAAAGCTGCATCAGGGTATCGAGATCCTGAGTTTTATAGGTGTTGTGTTTGAACCGGAATTTTTCAACCGGTTTGAAACAGCAGTGTTCGGCATAAGCCGCATCCAGCAGTTCGGCAGGAATGCGCACGATGAATTTTTCGCAATCTGCCGAGTAGGTCAGATCAATCGGTTCATCCGAGTTGATGACCAGAAATTCGCCCTCGGACAGACAGGACGTTTTGTCGTCCAGCTTGTACTCGCAATGTCCGTTCAGAATGAACTGGATATGATAGGTGCCCTTCAGACCCTCGGAGCGTACATTCGCCTGGGTGCCATAGCTGAGGCGACACAAATCAATGCCGCCGGCTTTGCGATGATGCAGCTTTGCCGAGGGTTTGCTCTTGCCGTTGAGGATCAGTTGATGATTACCGACATGCCGATTCACATACTCGGAAACTTCAAACGGGTCAGCGTCGGTATAGCGCTTGCTGGACTCTTCGAGTAAACGTGACATCATTTCATACCCTCCGTCCCGCAAGACTTGATGCAACTGCGCTGATTAAACCAGTTCATAGATGATCCTCCATGGTACAACCGATGTCCGATCTGCGCCGGATTTGGTTGCTATGCTGTTTGCATAAATTCTCGATAATGTAAATTATATCGAGATTTCTGCAAAATATGCAACAATTTTCTCATGCGTAACATGGGGCAATCGGGGCGAAAAAAAACCACCCGTCTTGAGGGTGGTTTAAGTGCCCCGGTGATTGGGGGCGGGCGGGGAAATACGTGGTTGGTTCCGGCCAGGGCGTTAACCCTGATCGCCGCCACCGACCGGAATAATGGTACCGGTGATGTAACCCGATTCGTCTGATGCAAGAAAGAGGATCGGATCCGCCTGTTCGTCCAGCGTGCCGTAGCGCTTCATCAGGCTGCTGTCGATCGACTGGCTGTAGATCTGCTTGTACCAGACTTTTTCCTGTTCGGTCTGCTCTGCCGTATTCCGCGGGGTAATCCGCGGCGGTGCTTCGGTAGCACCGGGCGCCGTGGCGTTGACCCGAATTCCCCGTTCGCCATTTTCAAACGCCAGAGAAGCGGTCAGTGCGTTGACGCCGCCCTTGGCTGCCGCATACGGCACGCGGTTGACGCCGCGCGTGGCGATCGACGACACGTTAACAATCGAGCCTTTACCGTTTTTTTGCATGTGCGGTAGCGCGGCACGGCAGCACCACAGGGTCGGGAAGAGCGAGCGGCGCACTTCGGCCTCGATTTCGTTTTCGCCGTAGTACTCGAAGGGTTTGGTCCAGATCGTACCGCCCACATTATTGACCAGAATGTCGATCCGGCCGAAACGCTCAACGGCAGCGTCCATGACCCGCTGGCAATCGCTGAACTTTTCCAGGTCAGCGGTCAGCGAGAGCATGTTGTTGTGGGCATTGAGTGCCTGGGCGACCTCGTGCACAACCTCGGCACGGTCGACCAGCACCAGGCTGCCGCCTTCTTCAGCCATGCGTTCGGCAACGCGCTTGCCGATGCCTTGCGCGGCACCGGTGATGACAGCAATTTTATTCTGGAAACGGCTTGGCATAGGATTCTCTGCGCGGCAAAAGGTTAAACGCTGGCGGCAAACTTTTCGTAGTGGAAGCTGGCCGGATGGATATTGCGTTCGCGCAGGTTCTCGGCGACGGCTTCGACCATCGGGGGCGGGCCGCACAGATAGATGTCGACGTTGCCATTGTGCAACTGGGCCGGCTCGAGATGCTGCGTGACGTAGCCCTTTTTCGGCTGTGCGCTTTTCTCGTCGACCACCACCAGTTCAAATGAGAAGGTCGGTAGCTTGCAGGCAAAGTCCTTCAGGCGATCGACCTCGACGAGGTCGGTGTCGTTGTTGACGCCGTAGATGAGATGGATTTCCTGGGTGGTGCCACCCTCGGCAACCAGTTTGTCGAGCATGGCCAGGAACGGCGCCAGACCGGTGCCGCCGGCCAGCATGAGAATGGGGCGCTTGACTTCGCGCAGATAGAAGCTGCCCAGTGGGCCGGTGATCGACATGGCGTCGCCGAGTTTGGCATTCTGGCTCAGATAGGTGCTCATCAGACCACCCGGTACATTGCGCAGCAGGAAGGAAACACTGCCGTTGTAGGGCATGCTGCTGAAGGAATAAGCGCGATGCTGTTCGGTGCCGGGGACTTTGAGATTGGCATACTGCCCGGGAAGGAAGGACAGATTCTTCACGTCGTCGCCGGTCAGCGTGATGCTGATCGTGCTGTCGGACAGCTGACGCAGTTCGGAAATTGTGGTGTTGTAGCTTGCCTGCTGGGTCTTGCAGACCTCGGAGGAGGCAGGAATACGGACGACGCAATCACTCTCCGGGTACATCTGGCAGGTGAGCACCATGCCATCGGCCGCCTCCGCTTCGGTCAGCGCATCGTCGATGTAGGTGCCCATGCGGAATTTACCGGATTCGCATGAGGATTTACAGGCGCCGCAAGCACCATCACGACAGTCGATGGGTACGTTGATTTTCTGACGGTAAGCTGCATCGGCAACCGTTTCCGATGGTTTGCAGTCAATGAAACGTGTAACGCCGTCTTCGAAATTCAGGGCGATTTTATAGCTCATGAGTGTCTCCGGAGGGTATTGCCCGGTACCGTCCAGATGAACGGTACCGAGCCCTTCTAACGTGGTTAGATGTGGTAGATGTCGATGACGTGACGGATGTAATCCGTATACAGAACCACCTTCTTCTTCTTGATGATCGGGCTGCCGCCAGAGACATCGAGGGTGTAGAAACTGGTGCCGTAGAACTGGTCCGTGTGATTGTAACGCACACTCGCCGTGTGCCAGTTGAAACGGACCTCGACCTCGTTACCCTTCTGCGAGACAACTTCGATATTGGACAGGTTGTGGACGGTACGGGTGTCCGGAATGGTCGCGCTCGAACGGTCGGTACGGATCCGGAAGATACGGTCTTCCAGACCGGCACGACGCGAATAGTAGATCAGCGAAACCTGGGTTTTCGGGTCGTCGGTCAGGTTGCCGTCGTCGTCCCAGGCAGGCATCCAGTACTCGACATTCGGATCGTACAGGGCCAACCAGTTGTCCCAGTCGCGCTCATCCAGCAGGCGGGCTTCCTTGTAAAGAAATGCACAAATGTTGTCGTAAGTGATACTCATCTTGTTCGTCTCCAGTTAGGCTTGTTCTTTGGCAAGGGCTTCCTTCATCTGCTCCAGCCAGTAGGTGTGCTGAGCAACATAGAGCCCTTCGTCTTCGGTCTTGATGCCAGACAGGATCGGTTTGAGGTTGATCTTGTTGGCTTCGTCGTCCGGACCTTCGACCCAGTGTACGGCGCCGCGCGACATGTCGTTCCACTCAAAATACTTACCTTCGAAGCCTTCCTGGCAGGCACGGAATTCTTCCAGGTCATCCGGCGTGGCCATGCCCGAGGCGTTGAAGAAGTCTTCGTACTGACGGATGCGACGTTCGCGAGCCTCGGCCGATTCACCCTTCGGTGCAATACAGTAGATGGTGACTTCGGTGCGGTTGGGGGCGAGCGGACGGAAGACGCGAATCTGCGAGCTGAACTGATCCATCAGGTAGACGTTCGGGTACAGGCAGAGGTTGCGCGAGTTCTTGATCATCCAGTCGGCCTTGGCTTCGCCGAACTCCTTGACCAGACGGTCGCGCTGTTCCATCAGCGGGCGGTCTTCCGGGTTGTCCCAGCGGGTCCAGAGCAGCAGGTGACCATTTTCGAACGAGTACGAACCGCCGCCGTTGCGGGCCCAGCCGCCGGCGCTCATGGCCTTGATGTTGTCGCCTTCGGCATCGCGTTCCTTACGGGCAGCCTGCGTGGCAGCGTAGTTCCAGTGGGTAGCGGTCACGTGGTAGCCGTCGGCGCCGTTTTCGGCCTGCAGCTTCCAGTTACCTTCATACACGTAGGTCGACGAACCACGCAGCACTTCCAGGCCTTCCGGCGACTGGTCGACGATCATGTCGATAATCTTCTTCGATTCGCCCAGGTGTTCTTCGATCGACGGGACATCCGGGTTCAGCGAGCCGAACAGGAAGCCACGATAGTTGGCGAACTTGGCGATCTTCTTCAGATCGTGCGAACCGTCCTTGTTGAAGCTTTCCGGGTAGCCGGTGCTTTCCGGATCCTTGATCTTCAGGAGCTTGCCCGAGTTGTTGAAGGTCCAGCCGTGGAACGGGCAGGTATAGGTGGCCTTGTTGCCATGCTTGAAGCGGGCCAGGGTGGCGCCACGGTGGGCGCAGGCATTGATGAAGCAGTTGAGTTCGCCATCCTTGTTACGGGTGATGAACACCGGCTGGCGGCCGATTTTGGTTGTATAGTAATCGTTGTTCTTGGGTAGCTGGCTTTCGTGCGCCAGATAGATCCAGTTGCCTTCGAAGATATACTTCATCTCCAGGTCGAACAATTCCTGGTTGGTAAACATTTCGCGCTTGCAGCGGAACAGGCCCTTCTTTTCGTCTTTCTGGAGAAGGGAATCCAGGTAATTCATGGTGATCATGAGTGGTGTCTCCCGGTAAATACGTTACGAACTTTAAATCGTAGGGCGTCAATCAGTCAGGCAATATCCAGTTTTTGCACGATCGATATCCAGATTCTGCATTGTGCAACGAGTTGCACTAAACGGATACAAGTTGTAAAAAAATGGATAGTCCGGTCTAAGCCGGTTCCCTACTCTTGCTTTGACATTTCATCGATGCGGCGTGTGCCGTATCGCGCACTTATTCAAGGATTGATCCATGTCATCGAAGCAAGACCTGCTCTCAACCTTCACCAAGGAAGAAGGTGAAATTCACCTCGGCGGTATTGACGCCATTGTCCGTCTGACGCTGGACCAGGTGCGCACGGACGCGCGCCGGGGTTTGAAAACCGGTATGTTTGTGTCCGGTTATCGTGGATCGCCGGTGGGCATGCTGGACGCGGCGCTGATTCGCCAGCAGAAGCTGCTGCTGCAGAATAATATCCATTTTGTCGATGGCATCAACGAGGATCTGGCGGCGACCGCAGTCTGGGGCACCCAGATGCTGCATACCGTGGGCAAGCAGAAGTTCGATGGCGTGACCGGCATGTGGTACGGCAAGGCGCCGGGCGTCGATCGCTCGGGTGATGCCCTCAAGCACGCCAACTACACCGGGATCGCCAAGAACGGCGGGGTGCTGGCCATCGCCGGTGATGACCCGAGTTGCAAGAGTTCGTCGCTGTGCTCGCAGTCCGAACCCATGCTCTACCATGTGGGGATTCCGTCGCTGTATCCGGGCAACGTGCAGGAGATTCTGGATTACGGCTTGCACGGCTACCTGATGTCGCGACTCTCCGGCCTCTGGGTCGGCATGAAGATCGTCACCAACGTCGCCGACGGCACGGGCACCGCCTGCGTGTCGCCCGAGCGCCTGAATTTTATCGAGCCCGACCTGACCTTCGATGGCCAGCGCTTTACGCCAAACATGAATCTGGGGATGAATGTGCGTGTCGAAGCCCTGGAAATGGAAGAGTCCCTGTATACGCGGCGCCTTGAAGTGGCGCGCCGCTATGCCCGCGCCAATAATCTGAACAATGTGGTGTTCCCGAACCCGAATGCCTGGCTGGGCATTATCACGGCCGGCAAGACCTACAACGATCTGAATCAGGCCTTCCTGGAGATGGGTCTGGGGGAGGAAGAGCTGCGCCGTTACGGCATCCGCATTCTCAAGATGGGCATGCTGTGGCCGATGGAGCCGACCATTGTGCGCGAGTTTGCGCAGGGTCTGGAAGAAATCTTCGTCATCGAAGAAAAGCGTCCGTTCCTGGAAATGTTCGCCAAGCAGGTGCTCTACGGGCAGGCCAATGCGCCGCGTATCGTGGGCAAGTTCGACGAAGAAGAAAAAGAACTGCTGCCGCATTTCGGCGAATTCGAATCCGACATCATTGTGCGTGCGCTGCTCAAACGTCTGTCGCGCAAAACGCGCATCGAGTCGGCTGAAAACTGGCTGCAACGCCTCGACGAAATTCACGCCCGCACCAAGTTGCCGACGGCAACGCGGACGGCCTGGTATTGCTCGGGTTGCCCGCACAACAGCTCGACCGTGGCGCCGGAAGGCAGCCTTGTGTCGGCCGGTATTGGCTGTCACACGATGGCCATGTGGATGGGCCGTAATGTGGTGATGGGCACGCACATGGGGGCCGAGGGTACCCAGTGGATCGGCATGGCGCCATTTACCGAAGCGCAGCATATCTTCCAGAACATGGGGGATGGCACCTACGCCCACTCGGGTAGTCTGGCCATTCGCTACGCCGCGTCGACCGGAGTCAACATTACCTTCAAACTGTTGCGCAATGCGCATACGTCGATGACGGGCGGTCAGGCCATCCAGGGCGAAGTGCCGGTGCAGAACATGGTCGACGAACTGGTGGCCAACGGGGTCAAGCGGATCATTGTGACAACGGATAATCCTGAACGCTTCGTCGGGGTCAAGCTGTCGGGCAATACCGAAGTCTGGCACCGTGACCGTCTCGATGAGGCGCAGCGTGCGCTGGCGGCGACGCCGGGCTGTACGGTGCTGTTGCACGATCAGGAATGTGCCGCTGAACTGCGTCGTGCCCGCAGCCGTGGCAAGGCCGAAGAGCCGGCCGAGGTGATTGTTATTAACGAACGGGTCTGTGAGGGCTGCGGCGACTGCGGTGAGAAATCGAACTGCATGAGCGTCGAGCCGGTCGAGACCGAGTTCGGCCGCAAGACCCGGATTCACCAGTCGTCGTGTAACAAGGACTTCTCGTGTGTCAAGGGCTTCTGCCCGTCCTTCCTGACGGTGACGCCGAATCCGGCACCGGCCGAAGACGGCAAGAAAAAGAAGAAGGGGCGCATTCCGGCGCTGGATCGTGCCTTGCCGGATCCGGTGAAAAAAGTGGACGACAGCCTGGGCTTCGGGATTCATGTGATGGGGATCGGCGGTACCGGTTCGGTGACCGTCGTTGCCACGCTGGCCAATGCCGCCCGCATCGAAGGCAAGCATGTCATTGGCCTGGATCAGACCGGTCTGGCGCAGAAGGGCGGCGCCGTGATCTCGGATATCAAGATCACGCACCAGCCGTTCCAGGGGTCGAACAAGATTTCCGACGGTCGTTCGGATCTGTTCCTGGGGTTCGACATCCTGAACAGTACCGACCCGAAGAATCTGGACAAGTGTAGCCCGCAACGTACGATTGCCGTGGTGTCGACGACACGCACCCCCACCGGGCAGATGGTGACCAACCGTCATATCCAGTTCCCGGCGACGCAGGGGCTGGTCGAGGGCATCAACAAGGTAACGCGCCGTGACGAGAATGTGTTCCTTGATGGTCAGGCAATGGCCGAGGGGCTGTTTGACGATGCGATGGCGACCAACAATTTCATGGTCGGTGTCGCCTTCCAGGCCGGTACGATTCCGCTCAAGGCCGAGTCGATCGAAGCCGCGATCAAGCAGTCGGGTGTGGCTGTTGATATGAGTCTGGCGGCGTTCCGCTGGGGACGGATGGTCGTGGTGGATCGCGCCTTCGTCGAAGCCGAGATCGCCAAGTACAAACCGCATCATGGCCAGCCGGTGCGCGCCGAGCGCTCGCCGGTGGCGCAGGGCATCATCGACAGCATTGGTGCAACCGGCGAAACCCGCCGTCTGGTCGAGATCCGCGTGCCAGAGCTGATCGCCTATCAGGATGCCGCCTACGCCAAGCGGTACGCCGAGGTCATCCAGCGGGTCGTTGCTGGCGAACAAAAGGCCGGAACCGATGGGTCACTGTCAGCGGCCGCGGCGCGCTATCTCTACAAGCTGATGGCCTACAAGGACGAGTACGAAGTGGCGCGTCTGCACAGCGACCCCGAGTTCTTGGCACAGCTGGAGGCGCAATTCCCGAACGGCTACAGCGTCAAGTACAACCTGGCGCCGCCGCTGGTTTCCAAGCGTGATCCGGTGACCGGTGAGCTGCAGAAGTCACAGTATGGCGCCTGGATGGGCAAAGCCTTCAAGCGGGTGGCCGGCTTCAAGAAGCTGCGCGGCACGGTGCTCGACATCTTCGGTAAGACCGAAGAGCGGCATATGGAGCGTCAGCTTATCGAGGACTACACCCGGACGCTGGATGAGATTCTGGCCAAGCTGACCCGCGACAATTGCGCGGCTGCCGTGGCGCTGGCCAGTGTGCCGGACGAAATCCGCGGCTATGGCCATGTCAAGGAAAAGAATGTCGTAGCGGCACGTCGTCTGGAAACGGCGCGGCGCGAGGCGTTCTTTAATTCGGCGGCCAGCGCCCGCTAAGGGCATTGTCGATCAGGGAGACGAACGGTGGGTGTGTTCAACGTCACCATCACGGACACCGGTGAAGTCTACCGCTGCAAGGAAGACGAAAACCTGCTGGTGGGTATGGAGCGTCTGGGCAAGCGCGGTATTCCGGTCGGCTGCCGGGGGGGTGGTTGCGGCATCTGCAAAGTGGCCGTCACCACCGGCAACTTCCACAAGCGGGTGATGAGCCGGGATCATGTCAGTGTGACGGAAGAGGCGGAGAACATCGTTCTGGCCTGTCGTGTTCGCCCCGCCAGCGACATCGAGTTGAGCGTCATCGGTCTGATGAAAAAGACCGTTTGCGCGCCGCCACGCTGAGAGGTCAAACCGTGAGTTCGAAATTTGTGAAATTATCGAGATTTATGTTGACATCGAGATTAAATCAAAATATCGTAATCGTAAACAGATTTCACCGGGTGACGTTCTGACGTTGCCGGTGGTCAATAAGAAGTGGTCGGATTTCGACCGGAGACAACGCCGACAAGGCATAGCTGAGAAAGTGAGGAGTTAACATGGCAACGACAGGTGTAATGCGCCCCGGGCACATGCAGATCCGCGTTCTGGATCTCAAGGAAAGTGTTGATTTTTACAAAAATGTCCTCGGTCTGGTAGAGACCGGTCGCGACGCGCAAGATCGCGTCTATTTCAAGGCCTGGGACGAGCGTGATCACAACAGCATCATCCTGCGCCAGGCAGAGAGTGCCGGTATGGATTTCCTCGGCTTCAAGGTCAAGGACAAAGCCACGCTGGAAAAACTGGATAAGGACCTGCAGGCCTTTGGCGTCAAGACCGAACGGGTGCCGGCCGGCGATCTGCTGGAGACGGGCGAACGCGTCCGCTTCACCATGCCGACGGGCCATGTGTTCGAGCTCTACGCCGAAAAGACCGACATCGGTAACGGCCAGCCCTATGTCAACCCGGACCCGTGGACCAAGGAAGCCGAGCATGGCATCGCCCCGCACCGTTTTGACCATTGCCTGCTCTATGGGCCGGATCTGGAAGGGAACCTCAAGATTCTGACCGAAGTCCTGGGCTTCCACGTTGTCGAGCGCGTGCTCATGGAAGATGGCAAGAGTGATCTGGCGCTGTTCGTGTCGTGTTCGCACAAAGCGCACGATATTGCCTTCGTTCGTCACCCGGAGCCGGGCAAGCTGCACCATGTGTCGTTCCTGCTCGGTAGCTGGGAGCAGGTGCTGCGTGCCGCCGACATCATGTCGATGAACCGCGTGTCGATCGATATCGGCCCGACCCGTCACGGCATTACCCGCGGCACCACGATTTACGCCTTTGACCCGTCGGGCAACCGTTTTGAAACCTTCTGCGGTGGCTATGAAACCTACCCGGATCATCATCCGATTACGTGGACTTTCGACGAAGTCGGTGCCGGTATTTTCTACCACGACCGCAAGCTCAACGAGCGCTTCCTGTCGGTGGTGACCTGATGCAGGTTGCCGCAACGGTTCCGGGCATTACCGCGGAAGCGGCAGCCGCTGCCTGTCTGGCAGCGGTGCGTCACGCCGAAGCGAATGGCTGGCGCATCAATGTGGCCGTCGCAGATCGCGGCGGCAACCTGATGGCGTTCCTGCGGATGCCCGGCGCTTTTCTGCATTCGATCGACATCGCCATCGACAAGGCCTACACGGCTGCCAGCTTCGGTTTCCGGACCAAAGACTGGATGTCGATTGTCGGCGAGGATGACGGCATGAAACTGGGATTTTCGGCACAACCCCGCCTGATTGTATTCGGCGGCGGGGTCCCCATCCGTCTGGCTGACCAGGCAGAGTGGATTGGTGGTATCGGCGTCTCCGGGGCATCGGAAGCGCAGGATGAAGAATGTGCGCTGGCCGGACTGGCCGCCATTGGCATTTAACAAAGTAACAAGTAACCGAACAACTGAGGAACGGACATGATCGCAGACAAGATTCTTAATTTCATCAATGGTGAGTACGTCGCTACCGACAAGTGGTACGAAAACCGTAACCCGATCAATAACAAGGTGATCGGCATGGTCGCCGAAGCGGGCGAAAAGGAAGTCGACGCTGCGGTCAAGGCGGCCAAGGCCGCGCTCAAGGGTCCGTGGGGATCGATGTCGTTGCAGAAGCGCATCGAACTGCTCGAAGCCCTGGTGGTCGAGATCAACAACCGGTTCGATGATTTTCTGGAAGCCGAGTGCGCCGACACCGGTAAACCGAAGAGCATGGCCTCGCACATCGATATTCCGCGTGGCGCCGCTAACTTCAAAGTGTTTGCCGACATGGTCAAGAATGTACCGACCGAGTTTTTCGAAATGACTGCGCCGGATGGCGGCAAGGCGATCAACTATGGCTATCGCACACCCGTCGGCGTGATCGGGGTGATTTGTCCGTGGAACCTGCCGCTGTTGCTGATGACCTGGAAAGTCGGTCCGGCGCTGGCCTGCGGCAACACGGTGGTGGTCAAGCCGTCGGAAGATACACCGCGAACCGCTGCCCTGCTGGGTGAGGTGATGAACAAGGTCGGTATTCCGAAGGGTGTTTATAACGTGGTGAACGGTTTCGGTATGAATTCGGCCGGCGCCTACCTCACCGCCCACCCGGAAGTCGATGCGCTGACCTTCACCGGCGAAACCCGGACTGGCGAAATCATCATGAAGGCCGCGGCCAACGGCTCGCGCCCGGTGTCGCTGGAGATGGGCGGCAAGAATGCCGCGATCGTGTTTGCCGATTGTGATTTTGACAAGGCCATTGAAGGCACGCTGCGGTCGGCTTTCCTCAACTGTGGCCAGGTGTGTCTGGGTACCGAGCGCGTGTATGTCGAACGCCCGATCTTTGAGAAGTTCGTGGCGGCCCTGAAGAAAGGCGCCGAAGCCATGAAGATCGGGGTGCCGGATGATCCAACCGCCAACTTCGGTCCGCTGGTCAGCAAGAAGCACCAGGAAAAAGTGCTGTCCTATTACAAGATCGCTGTCGAAGAAGGTGCGACGGTCGTGACCGGCGGCGGTGTGCCCGAGATGCCCGGCGAGCTGGCGGATGGTTGCTGGGTGCAGCCCACGATCTGGACCGGTCTGCCGGAAACCGCCCGCGTTATCAAGGAAGAAGTTTTCGGTCCGTGTTGCCACATCGCGCCGTTCGATACCGAGGAAGAAGTCCTGCAAAAGGCGAACGACAACAAGTACGGTCTGGCCTGTGCCGTGTGGACCGAAAACATGTCGAAGGGCCACCGCGTTGCGCAGCAAATGGAAGTCGGTATCGCCTGGGTCAATAGCTGGTTCCTGCGTGACCTGCGCACCGCTTTCGGTGGCGCGAAGCAGTCCGGTATTGGTCGCGAGGGGGGTGTCCACTCGCTGGAGTTCTACACCGAACTCAAGAACGTCTGTATCAAACTGTAAGCACTTCGTCAGGGGGAAGTTTTAATTTCTCCCTGACGGTGTCACTATTTTTACCAACAGGACAAATGATGGATCAATCAACCATAGACAAGCTCGGTGACAGCCTCTACGACGCATTGCTGGCGCGCAAGCCGATTGCGCCGTTGACGGCAGCGCACCCCGACATGACGATCGAAAACGCCTACCATGTGCAGCAGCGCATGATTGCGCGTCGCCTGCAACAGGGGGAAAAGGTGATCGGCAAAAAAATCGGCGTCACCAGTAAGGCGGTGATGAGCATGCTTGGCGTGCACCAGCCTGACTTCGGTTATCTGCTCGACGGCATGGTTTACAACGAAGGCGAGTCGATTGAAATGGCCAGCCTGATCCAGCCCAAAGCGGAAGGCGAGATCGCGTTTCTGATGAAGAAAGATTTGCAAGGGCCCGGGCTCACTGCTGCCGATGTGCTGGCCGCCACGGAAGGTGTGATGGCCTGTTTCGAGATTGTCGACTCCCGCATCCAGGACTGGAAGATCAAGATTCAGGACACGGTCGCCGATAATGCCTCATGCGGTGTTTTTGTGCTCGGCGATCAGCTGGTAGATATCGCCAATCTCGATCTGGCGCTGTGCGGCATGGTGCTCGAGAAGAATGGCGAAATTGTCGTGACTGGCGCGGGGGCTGCATCAATGGCGCATCCGGTCAACGCGATGGTCTGGTTGGCCAATATGCTGGGTACGTTGGGTATTCCGCTCAAGGCCGGCGATATTGTTCTGTCCGGTGCCATGGGCGCGATGGTGCCCGTCACTAAAGGTGACAATCTGCGCATGATGATTGGCGGCGTCGGCGGTTGCTCGGTTCGCTTCGTCTAACAAATTTATTTAAGGAAACAACATGAATCTCGATAAGAAAACCATAGAGCAACTTGCCGAACATCTGGAAAATGCCGAGCTGCAAGCGCATGAGGTTGTCAAGATTACCGAAGCGCATCCGGACATGGATTGGGACGATGCTTACGCCATTCAGGCCGAAATCCTCCGCCGCAAGCTGGCGCGTGGCAATAAGGTTGTTGGCCTGAAGGCAGGTTTGACCTCGCACGGCAAGATGAAGCAGATGGGCGTCACGACGCCGGTCTTCGGCTGGCTGGTCGATTATTTCAGCGTGGCCGATGGTGGCGAAATCAAGCACAGCGAGCTGATTCACCCGAAGGTCGAACCGGAAATCGTGTTCGTGACGAAGAAGGCGCTCAAGGGTCCGGGCTGCCACATCGGCGCCGTGCTGGCCGCAACCGACTTCGTCATGCCGGGGATCGAGATCATCGATTCGCGTTACAAGGATTTCAAATTTGACCTGAAGAGCGTGATTGCCGATAACTGTTCATCGACCCGCTTTGTGCTGGGTGGCCAGGCCACGCCGGTGAATGGCCTGGATCTGCGCACGCTGGGCGTGGTTCTGGAAAAGAACGGCGAACCGGTGGCGATTGGTGCCGGCGCGGCGGTGCTGGGTCATCCGGCGGCGGCCATTGCCGCACTCGCCAACCATCTGGGTGCGCGCGGTGAAGAGATTCCGGCGGGGACGATGATCCTGTCGGGTGGCGTGACCGAAGCGGTTGCGGTGGCACCGGGCGACAACGTGACGCTGCGCATCCAGTCGCTGGGTACCGTCAGCACACGGTTCATCTAAAAAAAAGCCAGGAGCCGGAGATGCCCTTAGCCGTCATCAACATCATGGAAGGTCGCACGGACGATCAGAAGCGCGCCGTCATCGAAAAGGTGACCCAGGCCCTCGTCGAGGCGCTCGGGTCACCCGTCGAGAATGTACGCGTCCTGATCCAGGAAGTGCCCAAGACGCAGTGGGGTATCGCCGGTAAAACGGCCAAAGACTTGGGGCGTTGACGGGTCTATTGAACAGTCAACGTCCGAAGAGCAAGAACGATAACAAGGTAGTTCGAAGTACCGAAGTTCATCCTAAGGAGGAAGCAGGAAATGACAACGAAGAAAATTGCACGTAATTTGATGCTCGCTGCTACGTTGGCGACCGTCAGCACGGTGACCCTGGCGCAGGAAAAGGTCAAGGTCGGTTTCATGTTGCCGTATACCGGGACGTATGCAGCCCTGGGTAACGCCATTACCAATGGCTTCAAGCTCTACGTCAACGAAAACGGCGGCAAGCTGGGCGGTCGTCAGGTCGAGTACTTCACGGTCGACGATGAGTCGGATCCGGCCAAGGCCACTGAAAATGCCAACAAGCTGGTCAAGCGCGACAAGGTGGACGTGCTGGTCGGCACGGTCCACTCGGGCGTTGCACTGGCGATGACCAAAGTGGCGCGTGAAAACAAGACACTGCTGATCGTGCCGAACGCTGGCGCCGATGAAATCACCGGCCCGCTCTGCGCACCGAACGTGTTCCGTTCATCCTTCAGCGCCTGGCAGCCGTCTTACGCCATGGGGCAGGTCGTTGCCGAGAAGGGTTACAAGAAGGTCGTGACGCTGACCTGGAAGTACTCGTTCGGTCTCGAATCGGTACAGGGTTTCAAGGAAGGCTACGAAAAGTCCGGCGGCAAGGTGATCAAGGATATGACGTTGCCGTTCCCGAACGTCGAATTCCAGCCGTTCCTGACCGAAATCGCGGCACTGAAGCCTGATGCTGTCTTTGTCTTCTTTGCTGGCGCCGGCGCGGCCAAGTTCGTCAAGGATTATGCTGCCGCAGGTCTGAACAAGAGCATCCCGCTCTATGGTCCGGGCTTCCTGACCGATGGCAACCTGGATGCCATGGGCGATGCAGGCAAGGGTCTGCTGACCACCCTGCATTATGGCGATGGTCTTGATAACAAGAAGGACAAGGCCTTCCGTCAGGCCTATGCAACTACCTTCAAGTCGCAACCGGACGTCTATGCCGTGCAGGGTTACGATGCGGCCCAGATGTATAACGCCGGTCTGAAAGCGGCCAAGGGTGATCTGGCCAACCAGGCTGAAATCATCAAGGGGATGGAAACCACCAAGGTGGACAGCCCGCGCGGCACCTTCAGTCTCTCCAAGGCCCACAACCCGGTGCAGGACATCTATCTGCGTGAAGTCAAGGGGGGTCGTAACATGGTTATCGGGACACCGGTCAAAGCACTGGCGGATCCGGCCCGTGGTTGCAAGATGTAAGTTCCCCGCTGGGGATTTCATCTGATTCAGTCAATGTCAGTCCGGCGGTTGTGAGACCGCCGGACAGGAGACTTTCATGGATTTCGCATCGTTCCTGATCCAGACGCTGAACTCGCTTCAATACGGTTTGCTCCTGTTCCTGGTGGCAAGCGGTCTGACGCTGGTGTTCGGTATTATGGGGATTATCAATCTGGCGCATGGTAGCTTCTACATGATCGGCGCCTATCTGGCGTTCGTGCTGAGTAGTGCGACCGGTAGCCTGTACATGGCGATTTTGCTCGGGGTTCCCTTGTCGCTGGCCTTTGGCGCCTTGCTGGAATGGGCGTTCTTTTCCCATCTGTACAAGCGCGATCACCTCGAACAGGTGCTGATGACCTACGGGTTGATTCTGATCTTCGAAGAGCTGCGTAGTCTGCTCGTCGGCGATGACGTGCATGGTGTGGAGATTCCGGCCCTGTTCAGCGGTTCGATTCCGTTGTCGGACGTCCTGAGCTATCCGGTGTACCGCCTCGTGGTTTCGGCCGTTTGTATCGTGCTGGCCATTGCCCTGTACTACGTGATCCAACGTACGCGCCTCGGCATGATGATCCGCGCCGGTAATCACGACCGGACCATGGTTGAAGCGCTGGGCATCAATATCAACATGATCTACCGCGTGGTGTTTGCCCTTGGCTTCGCCCTGGCTGCCCTAGCCGGGATGCTGGCCTCGCCGATCTCTTCCGTCTTCCCGAATATGGGCTCGCATGTGCTGATCATTTCGTTTGTGATCGTCGTGATCGGTGGCATTGGCTCGGTCTGGGGTGCCCTGGTGGCTGCCCTGATTGTCGGTTTTGCCGACACCTTCGGCAAAGTGCTGGTGCCCGAAATTTCCGGCATGGTGGTGTATATCGTCATGGCGGCGGTTCTGCTCTGGCGGCCCGAAGGCATCTTCAAGAAAGGCTGAACCCATGAACTCGCAACTGATTTTTAAACTGGTGGCGCTGGCGCTGCTGGCCTGCGTGCCTTTGACCGGCGATTCGTTCTACACCGAGCTGCTGGCCAAGACATTGATTCTGGGCATCTTTGCCATGAGCCTCGATCTGCTGGTCGGTTTTACCGGGCTGGTCAGCTTCGGTCATGCGGCCTACTTCGGGATTGCGGCGTATACCGTCGCCTTGCTCAGTCCGGGGTATGAAGCAGGCAATCTGTGGCTGCTGCTGTTCGCCTCGGTCGCCTGCTCGGCGCTGGCGGCGCTCTTTGTCGGCATCTTCGTGCTGCGGACCAAGGGTATCTATTTCATTATGGTGACTCTGGCCTTTGCCCAGCTGGCATTCTTCATCTTCCACGACACGCCGTTAGGGGGTGGTTCGGATGGGGTGTATGTCAATGTCAAACCGAGCGCATCGATTGGCGGCTGGGTGCCGTTTGACCTCGATACCCAGGCGCACCTGTACTACTTTGTGCTGGTGTTGCTGGTGCTGGTCTACCTCTTCCTGAGCCGTATCCTGCAGTCGCAGTTTGGTCGGGTGCTGGTGGGCGTCAAGAGCAACGAGCACCGGATGCAGTCGATGGGCTACAAGACCTTCGGTTACAAACTTGGCGCCTTCACGCTGGCCGGTGGACTGGCCGGGGTGGCGGGCTTCCTCTACGCCATCGTATTCGGCTTCGTCACCCCGGAACTGCTCTCATGGCACCAGTCGGGTAACGTGCTGTTGATGGTCATTCTGGGAGGCATGGGTAATCTGATCGGTGTGGTCGCCGGTGCGTTTGCCTTTATCAGCATGCAGGAAATCTTTGCCTCCTGGACCAAGCACTGGCAACTGGTGATGGGTGGTGTGATTGTTGCTGCGGTTCTATTCCTGCCCGGTGGCCTGGCGGCTATTCCGGGTCGTATCAAGCGCGCGCTGCAGGGGGGTGGTAACGATGAGTAACAACCAACACGAAACACTGCTGATTGCCGAAAAGATTACGCGTCGGTTTGGTGGCTTGGTGGCCAACCAGGACGTGGACGTGGCGCTCAAGCGCGGCACCGTGCATGTGTTGCTCGGACCCAATGGCGCGGGTAAATCGACCTGCATCAATATGCTGTCCGGTGACCTGCCGCCGTCCGAAGGCAAAATCAAGTTCATGGGTCGCGACATCACCGGCCTCAACGCGGCACAGCGTTCACAGGTGGGGATCGGTCGCAGCTACCAGCGCACGAATATTTTTCCGAAGTTTACCGTCCTCGAAAACGTCCGTCTGGCGGCGCAATCGCGTCGTCAACAGCCGTGGCGGATCTTCAGCAAGGCGATGGAACAGCAGTGGTCGCTGGAAAAAGCCCGGGCCAGTATCGAAGAAGCCGGTCTGGGTAAAAAGATCGACTGGATCTCCGGGCTGCTCAGCCACGGCGAGCAGCGTCAGCTGGAAATCGCCATGGTGCTGGCCACCGATGCACAGGTCATGCTCCTGGATGAACCGCTGGCCGGGATGGGTTCGGAAGAGTCGGCCAAGATGGTTGAAGTGCTCAAGCGCCTGAAGCCGACGCGCGCCATTCTGCTGGTCGAACACGATATGGACGCAGTGTTTGCCGTAGCCGACACCATTACGGTGATGGTCAACGGTCAGGTGCTGGAATCGGGACCGCCGGCCCAGATCAAGGCGTCGGTGGCGGTTCAGCAGGCTTATCTCGGATCGGAGGATTCGTTCCATGTCTAATATGCTGCTTGAAGGCAAAGAACTTCATACGTACTACGGCGCCAGCCATATCCTGCACGGGATTGACTTCAACATCGCCCAGGGCGAAGGGATTGCGCTGATGGGTCGTAACGGGATGGGTAAATCCACCCTGATCAAGTCGATGCTGGGCATCGTTCGTCCCAAGCATGGCCGCGTATTGGTGCGTGGCGATGATTTCACGAAGGCGCCCACCTACCGGACCGCGCAGCGCGGTATTGCCTACGTGCCGGAAGGCCGGGGGATTTTTCCGGGGCTGTCGGTGCGCGAGAACCTGCAGATGTCGGCACGCGCCGGCGTTGACGGGCGTCGCGAATGGACCTTCGACCGCGTCATGGAAACCTTTCCGCGACTTGGTGAGCGGATCAACAACGGTGGCTGGCAGCTGTCGGGTGGTGAGCAGCAGATGCTGACCATCGGACGTGCCTTGATGACGAATCCGGATCTGCTGATCCTGGACGAGGCGACCGAAGGTCTGGCACCGCTGATCGCCATGGAAATCTGGCGCATCGTCAAAGAGATCCGGAAGACGGGGATCGCCACGGTCATCGTTGACAAAAACCATGGCGCCGTCACCTCGATCTGCGATCGGGCCATGATCCTGGTCAAGGGCGAGGTGGTTTTCGACGGCACCAGCGACGAGATTCGTGCCCAGCCCGAACTCATTCAGAAGCACCTGGGCGTCTAGGCGCCCGGGTTTTGTCGGAGGAAAGACCGCTATGAACAAATCACTCGATATCATTCATGACGAACACCGCGCCCTCGCGGCCATGCTGAACGGCTTGCGTACCCTGGTGGCCGGCATCGAAGCCGGCCGTCTGCAGCCGGATTTTGATCTGATGGCCGCCATGATTCAGTACGTTGACGAGGTGCCCGAGGTGGTTCACCACCCCAAGGAAGACCAGTACCTGTTCGCCAAATTGCGCCAGCGTTCGCCGGAAGCCCTGTCCTGTATCGAAGAACTGGAGTCGGATCATGCCCAGGGCAAGGCCCGCATCAAGGCGCTCAACGAAGCCTTGGCCGCGTATCGTCAAGCCGGCGCCGAGGGGCTGCCCGCGTTCAAGCTGGCCTTGACGATCTATCTGGAGCAGGAGTGGCACCACATGAACACGGAAGAGGACAAGATCTTCCCGTTGGCGCGCCAGCATCTGACCGATGAAGACTGGGCCGCCATTGACGCCGCCTTCCTGGCCAACGGTAATCCGTGGGAAGGTCCGTCCAAGAAGTACGCGGCGCTCTTCTCGAAAATCGTGAATGTCGCGCCCGCACCAGTCGGTCTCGGTGGTTGAATCGCGAGGAAGTTTCTTTTTTTAGGCAAGGAGAAGCAATTTTGAAATCAGCAGTTGGTGTGGACAGCCCTGAAATGTCACGTAAGCGGCGCAGTACCGTTATCTGGGTGATCGCTCTCGCCTTCGTCGGCCTGGTTTTCGATGGCTATGACCTGGTGGTCTATGGCGCTGTGCTACCCGGGTTCATGGGACCGGACGCCGCCAAATGGATCGGCGATCAGGCGCTGACACCCAAAGACGCCGGTATGCTCGGTTCTTACGCCATGATCGGCATGATGCTTGGCGCGCTCGTCGCCGGCACTCTGGGCGACCTGGTTGGTCGCCGCAAGGTCATGCTGGGCGCCATCGCCTGGTTCTCGATCGGTATGGCCGTCTCGGCGATGGCGGAGACGCTCACCGGTTTTGGCATCTGGCGTTTCATCACCGGTCTGGGCGTCGGCGCGCTGGCCGGCACCACCGGTGCCATGGCCGCTGAGTTCGCTCCTCCGGGTAAGAAGAACCTGGCGACCGCCTTCACCTACGCGGGCATTCCGCTGGGTTCGCTGCTCTCTGCATTGCTGGCGATTTTCCTGTTGCCGGTGATCGGCTGGCGCGGCATGTTCCTGATCGGTGCGCTGCCGCTGGTGACCCTCCTGCCGCTGGCCTTCTACAAACTGCCCGAGTCAGTGGCCTGGCTGGCTTCCCGCGGCCGGCTTGATGAAGCGCGGCGCGTCTCCGAGCGTACCGGCGTGCCTATCCCCGAGGCGGAAATCAAGCCACAGCAAAGCGCGGCGGCCAGCGCTGCCGATGCACGTGCCGGCTGGGCGGGTCTGTTCACCGTCTACCTGATTCCGACCATCATCATCGGTTTCGTCTCGGCATCGTGTCTGCTGCTGGTGTACTCGCTGAACACCTGGTTGCCGAAGATCATGCTGCCGATCATGGGCCAGAAGGGATCACTGGCACTGCTGCTGGTCCTCAACGCCGGCGCCATGGTGGGTACCCTGTACGGCTCCAAGTTGGCCGATAAGCATAGCCCGCAGCGTATCGTGACGCTGGGCTTCCTGGTTGGCGCGCTGGCCATGGGGGCTGTCGGTCTACTCGCCGCGAACATTCATGTTCCGGCAGTTGCCAAGCCCGGTGAGGTTCAGCAACTGGCTGAAGTGAGCACCATGTTTGTAAGCCTGCTGCTGCTGACCATCGCCACCGTCGGTCTGGGCACCTCGGGTACCCAGACGCTGATCTACGGTCTTGCTGCCAACTACTACCGTACCAACGTGCGCGGCGCCGGTGTTGCATGGACGGCTGCCTTCGGCCGCATTGGGGGTATCGTCGGCCCGATCTTTGGCGCCTTCCTCGCCGTGACGTTTGCTGGCGAACTGCACAGCATTTTCTATGTGCTCGCCGGCGTGAGTCTGGTCGGCATGATCCTTACCGTGATCATTCCGAAGAACAAGACGGCAGCGGTTGCCACGACGATGGTAGCGACGACTGCGCCTGCTGTCGCCGTGCCTGCCGGCAAGTCCCGTCTCTACGGCACCATCATGGCGGTGGTCGATTACACGGGCAACAAGTTGACCCGCGAGCGCATTTCCGAGTTCGTGGCGCTGACCGGCTCAAAGGTTCACCTGGTGTACCTGGCGCCGGAGCATGTTCTTTCGGCTGAGGTCGGCGACACCGACAAGGCGATTGATCCCAAGCACGTTGCGAACCTGCAGCAGTATGTGAACGAGGTCAATGCCCAGGGCGTCCCGGCCGAGGGTCAGATTCTGACCGCGACACTCTTCGGTCGTGGAAAAGCTGTGGTCGACCTGGCCGAACAGCTGCGCTGCGACTTGATCATCCTCAACACCGAGGAGGGTGGTCAGCGCGCCAAGGCCGAGCTTGCCCAGGAAGTGGCCAAGCAGAATCCGCAAATGGCGGTCTTGATCGCGCGTTCGACGCAGTAATCGGGAAAACGAAGCCCAGCCTCGTCCGCCAAGGTGGCGGGGCTGGCGGCTTGGCGAGCCGTTATAATTGCTCTGAGTATGGCGAGGGTTTGCGAGGTGGAAGTGCAATCTGGATTTGACTGGAGTGATCGCTATTTGCTGGGTCAACCGCAAATGGACGATACGCATCGCGAGTTCGTGACGCGGGTGAATGCCTTGCTGACCGTGCCCGATGATCAGCTGGCCGAGGCGCTGGCTGCATTTGAGCAGCATGCGGTTGCCCATTTCGCACAGGAAAACGAATGGATGTCGCAGGATGGTTTTCCAGCCCGGGACTGTCATGTCGACGAGCACGACAAGGTGTTGGCCTCGGTCAGCGAGGTACGTGAACAACTTGCGGCGGGCGATGTCGCGATTGTCCGGGAGCTGGCTCATGCGTTGATGTCCTGGTTTCCGGAGCATGCGGATTACATGGATGCAGCGCTGGCCATGTGGCTGGTCAAAAAAGAACACGGCGGCGCTCCCGTGGTTGTCCGTCGAAATATGGTTCAGGAGTAACCGCAACAAGGGTATCGGATGCGAAAAAGACGTGAATGACATTCAGCCCGCTTCGGCGGGCAATTTTTTGTGAAAGAACGTAGTTTGTATTAGGCTGTTCGGTTTGACGGGTCGGTCGTCTGTGTTTTGCAGGATACCCCCGGGTGAACTGTGGCATGGTGAGTCAGTAGAAGGAATTAGACATGAAAAAAATCCGCAGCATCCTTGTCGCTAATCGAAGCGAAATTGCGATACGCGTTCTGCGCGCCGCTTCTGAGCTGGGCATCCGGACGGTTGCGATTTATTCCAACGAAGACCGTTTTGCACTGCACCGGTTCAAGGCGGACGAATCCTATCTGGTCGGTGCCGGTAAAAAACCGATTCAGGCCTATCTCGATATTGACGACATTATTCGCATTGCCAAAGAGGCAGATGTCGATGCCATCCATCCTGGTTATGGCTTCCTTTCTGAAAACCCTGATTTCGCCGATGCTTGTGCCAAGGCTGGCATTGCCTTTATCGGCCCCAACGGGGATGTGATGCGGCAGCTGGGCAACAAGGTTGCCGCACGCAATCTCGCGATGAGTGCCGGCGTACCAGTCGTACCGGCCACGGCGGCGTTGCCAGACGATCTCGCGGCGGCGAAGGCAGCGGCCAGCGCCGTTGGTTACCCGCTGATGCTCAAGGCCAGTTGGGGTGGTGGCGGTCGCGGCATGCGCGTGGTCGAGAACGAAGACGAACTGCCGGGCGCATTGGAGGTTGCCCGACGCGAGGCCAAAGCGGCCTTTGGTAACGATGAGGTCTATCTCGAGAAGCTGGTTCGGCGGGCCCGTCACGTCGAGGTGCAGGTGCTTGCCGACCTGCATGGCGATATGGTGCACTTGTTCGAACGGGACTGCACGGTGCAGCGGCGCAACCAGAAAGTGGTCGAGCGGGCGCCGGCGCCGTATCTGGATGATGCAACCCGCCAGGCGCTGTGCGAATCAGCCCTGAAGCTGGCGCGTGCTGCCAAGTACACCCATGCCGGTACCGTTGAATTCCTGATGGACGCCGATAGCGGCGCATTTTATTTCATCGAGGTGAATCCCCGTATCCAGGTGGAGCACACGGTGACCGAGCAGATTACCGGGGTCGATATCGTCAAGGCGCAGATCCGGGTGACGGAGGGGCACCGTATTGGGGATGCAGAATCCTTTGTGCCCAAACAATCTGACATTCGTATGTCGGGGCATGCGCTGCAGTGTCGCGTGACGACTGAGGATCCGGAAAATAACTTTACGCCGGATTACGGCAAGATGTCGGTTTACCGCAGTGCCGCCGGTTTCGGGATCCGCCTCGATGCCGGCACGGCCTACTCCGGTGCCGTGATTACCCCGTTTTATGATTCGCTGCTGGTCAAGGTCACGGCCTGGGGGCATACGGGCGACGAAGCGGCGCGACGCATGGATCGCGCGCTGCGTGAATTCCGGGTCCGGGGTCTGGCGACCAATCTGCAGTTTCTGGAAAATGTGATCGCCCATCCGCTGTTCCGTTCAGGCGAATGTACGACCCGCTTTATCGACAGCACGCCGGAGCTGTTCAACTTTACCAAGCGCCGCGACCGGGCCAGCCGCCTGCTGCGTTTCCTCGGTCATGTCGCGGTCAACGGTAACCCGGAAATGAAGGGCCGGACGCTGCCGGCGTTACCGCTGCCGAAACCGATCAAGCCGGATTTCCCGATCGATACGCCAGTGCCTGCGGGCACGCGCGACAGGCTCAAGGCGCTGGGCGCCCGCGGCTTTGCCGACTGGATGAAGGCGCAGCCACAAGTGCTGCTGACCGATACGTCGATGCGTGATGCGCACCAGTCGCTGTTCGCGACACGCATGCGCACGGATGACATGCTGGCCATTGCACCTTACTACGCCCGGATGGCACCGGAGTTGTTCTCTCTGGAGTGCTGGGGCGGGGCAACGTTTGACGTGGCGCTGCGCTTCCTCAAGGAAGACCCGTGGGAGCGGCTGCAACGCCTGCGTCAGGCCGTCCCCAATATTTTGTTCCAGATGCTGCTCCGGTCGTCGAATGCGGTGGGTTACACCAATTACAGTGACAATGTGGTGCGCTATTTCGTGCAGCAGGCGGCGACTCAGGGTATCGATCTGTTCCGGGTATTCGATTCGTTGAACTGGGTCGAGAACATGCGCGTGGCCATGGACGCGGTCATTGAAAGCGGCGCACTCTGCGAAGGGACGTTGTGCTACACCGGCGACCTGTTTGATAGCAGCCGGCCGAAGTTCAATCTGGCGTATTACGTTGACCTGGCCAAGCAACTCGAAAAAGCCGGGGCGCATATTATCGGCATCAAGGATATGGCCGGTGTCTGTAAGCCACGCGCCATTACCGCGCTCGTCAAGGCGCTCAAAGAAGAGGTCGGGCTACCGTTGCATTTTCATACGCACGACACGAGCGGGATTGCTGCGGCCTCGGTACTGGCGGCCGTCGACGCCGGCTGTGACGCCGTGGATGGGGCGCTGGATGCGCTCTCCGGTTTGACCTCGCAGCCCAACCTGGGGTCGATTGCGGCCGCGTTGAAGGGCAGTGCACGGGATCCCGGTGTGGATCTGGAGCAGCTGCTGTCGCTGTCGCATTACTGGGAAGGGGTGCGTGCCGCCTATGCGCCTTTTGAGCCGGAAATCCGCTCGGGTACTTCGGATGTCTATAACCACGCCATGCCCGGTGGTCAATATACCAACCTGCGCGAACAGGCCCGAGCCATGGGCCTGGAGCATCGCTGGCCGGAAATCTCGAAGGCCTATGCAGAAGTGAACCGCCTGTTTGGCGATATCGTCAAAGTGACACCGACCTCCAAGGTGGTCGGGGATATGGCCATCTTCATGGTGGCCAACGACCTGAAGTCCGAGGATGTGACCAATCCGGAGAAAGACATCTCTTTCCCGGAATCGGTGATTTCGCTGTTCAAGGGTGAATTGGGCTTTCCGCCGGAGGGCTTTCCGAAAGACCTGGAAAAGAAAATTCTCAAAGGCGAAAAACCGCTGGCCGGCCGGGCCGGCCTGTTTATTCCGCCCGTCGACCTGGAGGCCAAGCGCCAGGAGCTGGAACAGGCCATCGGTCGTCAGCCCAGTGATACCGACCTGGCGTCGTACCTGATGTACCCCAAGGTGTTCCGCGAGTATGCAGAACACCGCCGGGAGTATGGGGATGTGTCGCTCTTGCCGACGTCACCATTCTTTTATGGCTTGCAGGATCGCGAGGAAATCGCCATCGATATCGACAAGGGCAAGACCCTGGTGGTGCGTCAGACGGGTCGATCGGAGGCGCCGGATGAAGACGGAAAGATCAAGGTCTTTTTCGAGCTCAATGGCCAGCCGCGGACAACGCGGGTTGCGAAGGCAGGCATCGCCGGTACCGGCAAGGTGCGTTCGCAAGTTGATCCGGCGAATCCGGCTCAGGTCGGTGCGCCGATGCCCGGGATGGTGGTGACAGTGTCGGTCAAGCCCGGACAGAAAGTGACGCGCGGGTCACCGCTGCTGTCGATTGAGGCGATGAAGATGGAAACGCAGATGTCCGCCGAGCGCGACGGGGTCATCAAGGCGGTTCATGTCAAACCGGGTGACGTCGTCGCCGCAAAAGATCTGATGATCGAATATGGTTCCTGAGGGTCAGGGGCATCCGGCGTGTCCGGGTGCCCCGCGGCGTCCATGTTGGAGAGGCTTAATGGTTGACCGAATCGACAGGAAGCATTTGCACCGACCGGAAGGTCAACCGGATGTGTTCGGCCAGAATATCGCACGCCAGATCGGCATTGCGGTCGATCGCCGCCTTGAAGAGCGCTTCATGTTCTGCGTGCACATCGCGTTGAACCTTCTTCTGCTCCAGCGACAGGCGACGGTAGCGCTCGGCCTGCTGGTAAAGAATAAACAGAAAGCGCTTGATCCAGTGCGAAGGGCAGGCAGAAACCAGCACTTCATGAAAGATCCGGTTACGGGCTTCCCATTCTTCCCGGAAGTTCGCGTCGGTCAATTTTTGTTCGGCCTTGCTTAACCGGTGAAAAGCCGCCATCAATTCACCTTCCCAGTGGTCGTCGCCCAGTTCGATGGACTGGCGCAGAGCCTGGCATTCGAGCATGACGCGGGTTTCGGTGATATCCCGGAAATCGGACAGCGAGGCAGGCGCCACGCTGAAGCCCCGCTGGCCCTGGGAAATGACCAGCGCATCGGCGATGAGCAGCGACAATGCCTCGCGCAATGTGCCTGCGCCGACCCCGTAATTGTCTTTGATATGCTCGATCCGCAGCTTTTTACCCGGCACCAGACGTCCTTCGATGATGTCACGACGAACGCTCCGGTACGCGGATTCGACCAGGGTCGTCGGTTCGCGAAGGGCGGTGTCGGCTTGCTGGATGGATGGGGTTTTCATGAGCATGTTGAAGTCATAGTGATATGAGGCAGACCCGATTTTACGGCAATTTTGTCAAATTATTCAAAGATCGAAAAATCTCGATAAAATCTCTTGACGTCGATATAATGTGCTGGATATCGTGATGATAGGTTTCAATGCTAGGGTTCTGCGATGGATTTGAAGATTTCAGGAAAACGCGCACTCATCACCGGTTCCACAGCCGGGATCGGGTTTGCCATTGCGCTGGAGCTGGCACGCGAAGGTGCCGCGGTGGTGCTCAATGGCCGCTCGTCCGAGACGGTAGATGCGGCGCTGGTACGTCTGAAAACGGCGGTGCCAGGCGCAACGGCGTCGGGCGTTGTCGCGGATCTGTCGTCGCCGGCGGGCATCCAGACCTTGCTGGCGGCGTGCCCTCAGGTGGATCTGCTGATCAATAACCTGGGTATTTTCGATCCGTGTCCTTTCGAGGCCATCGATGATGCTGCCTGGCAGCGCTTTTTCGAGGTCAATGTCATGAGTGGTGTCCGTCTGGCGCGCCATTACCTGCCGTTGATGAAGCGCGCCAATTGGGGGCGGATTGTGTTCATCTCCAGCGAATCTGGCATCAATCCCCCGACGGAAATGATCCACTACGGCATGACCAAAGCCGCGCAGCTGTCAATTTCGCGTGGCCTTGCCCAGAGTACGACCGGTACGGGTGTGACGGTTAATGCCGTGTTGCCCGGCCCATCGCGCTCCGAAGGGGTCGCCGAATTTTTTGCCAAGCTGGCGGCGGATCAGCAGATCAGCGAGGCGGAGATGGAACACCGGTTTTTTGCCGAGGCTCGACCGACGTCCATTCTCAAACGATTAATCGACCCGGCGGAAGTTGCGGCACTCGTGGCCTACGTCTGTAGCGAGCGCGCGTCTGCGACCAATGGCGCAGCGCTCCGCGTCGAGGGTGGCGTCGTTTCCTCGATGTGCTGAACTCAAAAAATTTCTAGGAGGTGAGTTAATGAAGAAGATCAAGTGTGCACTGATCGGTCCGGGTAACATTGGCACGGATCTGCTGGCAAAACTCCAGCGGAGCCCGGTGCTTGAACCGGCCTGGATGGTGGGTATTGACCCCGAATCGGACGGTCTCAAGCGGGCTGCGGCGATGGGGCTGAAAGTGACCGCCGAAGGGGTGGATGGACTGTTGCCCCACGTCGTCTCTGATGACATCCAGATCGCCTTTGACGCAACATCGGCTTATGTTCATGCCGAGAACACCCGCAAATTGAATGCCCTGGGCGTCTTGATGATTGATCTGACGCCGGCCGCCATCGGTCCGTTCTGCGTGCCGCCGGTCAACCTGAAAGAACTGGTCGGGCGCAAGGAAATGAACGTCAATATGGTGACCTGCGGTGGACAGGCGACGATTCCCATGGTCGCGGCCATTTCCCGTGTCCAGAAGGTCAAGTATGGTGAGATCGTCGCAACCATCAGCTCGAAAAGTGCTGGCCCCGGAACACGCAAGAACATTGATGAGTTTACGCGCACGACGGCAGGCGCCATCGAAAAAGTCGGCGGCGCCGAAAAGGGCAAGGCCATCATCATCATCAATCCGGCAGAGCCGCCCCTCATCATGCGGGATACCGTGCATTGTCTGACCGAGGACACGCCGGATCAGGCGCGCATCACCGAATCGATCATGAACATGATTGCCGAAGTTCAGAAATACGTGCCGGGTTATCGTCTGGTGAATGGCCCGGTCTTTGATGGCAACCGCGTGTCGGTCTTCCTCGAAGTGCAGGGGCTGGGCGATTATCTGCCCAAGTACGCGGGCAACCTCGACATCATGACGGCGGCCGGCGCCCGAACGGCAGAGATGTTTGCCGAAGAAATTCTGGACGGCAGTCTGAAACTCGAGCCGGTGACGACCACAGGCACCGCCAAGACCGCTGGTTGTGGCGCCCACTAATAGCGGCCAGGAAATACTGGAGAACACTATGAACCTCAAAGGTAAAAAAATCACCGTCCACGATATGACGCTGCGTGATGGCATGCACCCCAAGCGTCACCTGATGACCCTGGACCAGATGATCAGTATCGCCACCGGCCTCGACGAAGCGGGCGTGCCGCTGATCGAAGTGACTCATGGTGATGGTCTGGGCGGCTCTTCGGTGAACTACGGGTTCCCGGCGCACACGGACGAAGAATATCTGGGTGCAGTCATTCCCAGAATGAAGCAGGCCAAGGTATCGGCATTGCTGCTGCCCGGTATCGGCACCGTCGATCACCTCATGATGGCGCGCGATCTGGGGGTGCATACCATCCGCGTGGCGACGCACTGCACGGAGGCGGATGTCTCCGAGCAGCACATTACGATGGCCAGAAAGCTGGATATGGATACGGTCGGCTTTCTGATGATGAGCCACATGAATAGTCCGGAAGGCCTGGTCCAACAGGCCAAGCTGATGGAGGGCTACGGGGCCAACTGTATTTATGTCACCGACTCGGCGGGGCACCTGCTGCCCGAGGGAGTCAAGGAACGTCTGGGCGCCGTGCGAGCCGCGCTCAAACCCGAAACCGAGCTTGGCTTCCACGGCCACCATAACCTGGCCATGGGGGTTGCCAATTCGATTGCCGCCATCGAAGTCGGGGCAACGCGGATTGATGCGGCGGCCGCCGGCCTTGGTGCGGGTGCGGGCAACACCCCGATGGAAGTGCTGATCGCTGTTTGCAGCCTGATGGGCATCGAAACCGGTGTGGATGTTGCCAAAATTACCGATGTGGCCGAGGATCTGGTGGTGCCGATGATGGATTTCCCGATCCGCATTGACCGGGATGCTCTGACCCTTGGCTATGCCGGGGTGTACGGCTCCTTCCTGCTGTTTGCCAAGCGCGCCTCGGCCAAGTACGGCATCCCGGCGCGCGATATCCTCGTCGAACTGGGCCGCCGCGGTATGGTGGGTGGTCAGGAAGACATGATCGAGGACACGGCGCTAACGATGGCCAAAGAGCGCGGTTTGGCAGCCTAGTCTTCACGACCGGCGTTGCAGCCTGATGCCGGTCGTGATCGTGTTCACCCAGATCGGGCATTTGCCGGATCTGTCTTAGCGAAAGTTCACCATGTCAGATAGAGCGATGATCGTACCCGAAGGGATGGAAACCATCCCCGAAACTATTCGTTATGCACCGGCCGTTCGGGTCGGACAAACGCTCTATATTTCCGGACAGATCGGTCGGGATGCGCAGATGCGTCTGGTCGAAGATAAAGAAGCGCAGTTCGTGCAGACCTTCGAGAATCTGAAAAAAGTCCTGGCCACCGCGGGCGCCAGCTTCGACGACGTTGTCGATGTCACGTCGTTTCACACCGACATGCGTGACCTGCCGCTCTACATGAAAGTCCGTGACCGCTACTTCACGGGCGCGTTTGTGCCGGCCTGGACCGCGATTGGCGCGGCATCGTTATGCGGCGCACCGGGTTATTTTCTCGAGGTGAAAGCCGTCGCAGTTCTGCGAACCTAACCCCTTAGACGAACGGGAGAACTATCAGCATGCCACTCAAGATTGCAGTCGCCAGGGAAACGGCGTCCGGCGAAAAGCGCGTTGCGTTGTCGCCCGAGGGCGCCAAGAAATTTGTCGCCGCCGGCGCGTCGATCGTGCTGGAGCAGGGCGCCGGTGTCGATAGCCATTTTGTCGATACCGACTTTGCCGAAGTTGCGGTTGCAGGCAGTCTGCAAGACGCCTATCGCAATGCGGGCGTGATTCTGCGCGTGGCACCGCCTTCACTGGCCGAAATCGACGCGATGCCGGAGGGCAGCGTCCTGATTGGGTTGATGCGTCCTTATGAAAGCAAAGAGCGCCTCGCGGCGTTTAACCGCAAGAAACTGACGGTCTTTGCGCTGGAACTGTTGCCCCGTATTTCGCGGGCACAGAGTATGGATGCCCTGTCGTCGCAGGGGGCCTGTGCGGGCTACCAGTGCGGTCTGATCGCGGCGGCGCGCTGTACGAAATTTTTCCCGATGCTGACCACCGCGGCAGGCACGATCCGTCCGGCCCGCGTGCTGGTGATTGGCGCTGGCGTGGCCGGTCTGCAGGCCATTGCGACCTGCAAACGTCTGGGCGCCATGGTCGAAGCCTATGATGTTCGCGCGGCGGCGCGCGAGCAGATCGAATCGCTTGGCGCCAAATTTGTCGATACCGGTGTTTCGGCCGACGGCGCTGGCGGTTACGCCCGCGAACTCAGCGACGAAGAAAAAGCACAGCAGGCCGCCAAACTGGCCAAGGCGATTGCTGCTGCCGATGTGGTGATCAGCACGGCGGCCATTCCCGGCAAACGGGCGCCGGTGATCATTACCGAAGCGATGGTTGCCGACATGAAGTATGGCGCCATCATCGTGGATATGGCGGCAGAGTCGGGGGGCAATTGCGCCCTGACGCAACCCGGCGAGCATGTCATCGTTAACGATGTGAACATTCACGGCCCGCTGCATCTGCCATCGCGCATGCCCACACACGCCTCGGAACTTTATAGTCGTAATCTGTTCAACTTCCTGTCGCCCTTCATCAAGGACGGGGAGCTGGCGCTGGATTGGGATGACGAGGTCGTCGCCAAATCTGCCCTGTGCCATGATGGAAAAACTGTGCAGCCTGATATCCAACTGCTTATGGGAGACGCAACATGACCGAAATGCTTGCGCTGTATATCTTTATGCTGGCCGCGTTTACCGGCTATGAAATCATTGCGAAGGTGCCGGTCATTCTGCATACGCCGCTGATGTCCGGATCGAACTTCATTCACGGTGTTGTGGTCGTTGGCGCCATGGTGGCACTGGGCCACGCTGAAACGGTGACCGAACAGGTGATCGGGTTCTTTGCCGTGGCGTTGGGCGCGGCCAATGCGGCCGGTGGTTACGTGGTGACCGAGCGCATGCTGGGCATGTTCAAGAAGAAGGAAGGTGCGTGATGACGATGCCCTTCTACGTTCAGGGATTCTGGTTCATCGGGGCGCTGCTCTTTATTTTTGGCCTCAAGGGCATGAGTTCGCCGGTGACGGCCCGCAAGGGCATCGTCTGGGCCGGCTACGGAATGATGATTGCCGTTGCCGCGACCTTCTTCGTGCCGGGCTTGCAGAATCTGGCGTTGATGATTGCCGCACTGGTTTTGGGTGCGGCGGTTGCCTGGATCTCTGGCCAGAAGGTCAAGATGACCGACATGCCGCAGATGGTCGCCATCTATAACGGGATGGGCGGCGGGGCAGCCGCCGCCATTGCGGCGGTCGAGTTCTCGCGTGGTAGTCATCATGACCTGGCGACGACGATACTGACCGTGATTGGTGCACTGATCGGCGCTGTTTCGTTTACCGGTTCATGCGTGGCTTTTGCCAAACTGCAGGGGCTCATGAAAACCGCCTTCCGGCTACCGGCACAAAATATGGTGAACGTGCTGCTGGCCTTGCTTTCCGTCGTTCTGGGCGTGGCCGTGATTAGCGCCTCGCCGGCAGATCCGGTGCTGGTGGTGCTCTTTTTTGCGGTGGCCCTGCTGCTCGGTCTGATCGTGACACTGCCGATCGGTGGTGCCGACATGCCCGTCGTCATTTCGCTGTTCAACGCCTTTACGGGCCTGGCGGTGGGCTTTGAAGGCTATATGCAGGACAATCCGACGCTGATTATTGCCGGGATCGTAGTCGGCGCCTCGGGGACGCTGCTGACACAGCTGATGGCCAAAGCCATGAACCGGCCGATCTCCAATATTCTTTTCTCGCCGATCACCGGCAACGCCTCTGGCGGCCAGGCAATCGAAGGCAGCATGAAGGAAGTCAATGCGCTGGATGCCGCCGCCATGATGCGCTATGCGAGCAAGGTCATCATCGTGCCAGGCTATGGCATGGCCGTGGCGCACGCCCAGCACAAGGTTTGGGAAATGACCGCCCTGCTCGAAGAGGCGGGCGTCGATGTCCGCTTTGCGATCCACCCGGTCGCCGGTCGGATGCCGGGTCATATGAATGTGCTCCTGGCCGAAGCCGGGGTGCCCTATGACAAGATTTATGATCTTGAAGAGATCAATGGCGATTTCCCGCAGTGTGACGTTGCCCTGATCATCGGCGCCAACGATGTGGTGAATCCTTCGGCCCGCACCGATAAATCAAGCCCCATTTACGGCATGCCGATTCTGGATGCCGATCTGGCGCACAATGTGATCGTGATCAAACGCGGTAAGGGCACCGGTTATTCCGGCGTTGAGAACGCCTTGTTCTACACGGATAACTGCCGGATGCTCTATGGCGATGCCCAACCGATGGCGGGCGAGATCATCCAGCACCTGAAGACCATGGGCTGACCCGTGCCGGGCGTGGGTCTGATTCCACGCCCGGGTCATTGAAGTGTGGTTAGCGGTGTCGGAAGCCGGGCTTGCGTTTCTCGACAAAGGCCGCCATACCCTCTTTTTGATCTTCGAGGGCAAAGGTCGCGTGAAAGGTCCGGCGCTCGAAGAGTAGTCCTTCTGAGAGAGAACTTTCGTAGGCCCGGTTGATGGATTCCTTGATCATCATCACGATCGGTTGCGAGAATCCGGCGATCGTCTGTGCGGCCTTGAGCGTTTCCTCGAGGAGTTGATCCGCCGGGATAATCCGGGCGACCAGACCGGCGGATTCGGCTTCGGCTGCATCCATCATGCGTGCCGTAAGACACAGATCCATGGCTTTGGCTTTGCCGACAGCACGCGGGAGACGCTGGGTGCCCCCTGCGCCCGGAATGATGCCGAGTTTGATTTCGGGTTGGCCAAACTTGGCGTTGTCGCCGGCATAAATCATGTCGCACATCATTGCCAGCTCGCAACCACCGCCCAGCGCAAAGCCGGCGACGGCGGCGATCAGCGGTTTGCGCGCTTTGCGGATTCGCTCCCAGTTACGGGTAATAAAATCGCTCTTGTAAGCCTGCATGTAATCAAAATCTTTCATGAAGCCGATGTCGGCCCCTGCAGCAAAAGCCTTGTCGCTACCGGTGAGCACCATGCAACCAATGGCGTCGTTGGTCTCGAAGGCGTCGATGGCCGAGCCGATCGCATTAATGACATCGTCGTTCAGGGCGTTCAGCACATCCGGGCGGTTGATACGGATCAGGCCGACATTGCCATGGATTTCGCTAAGGACTATCTGGTTCATTTCGTTTTCCGATGCATAAAAAGTGGTCATTCGAATGATTGGCGAGACAGGTCTCATCAATCGTTATCTTAACCGTGAACGATGGTCGCCCCGGTGTTTTTTAATGGATCAATTACAATGGAACTATGGCCAAAAAAAAATCTGCCTTTGATCGGGTGCCGCAGCGGCCGGTGGCCGTTGATCAGCTGAATGGGCAGGGGTTACAGTACCTGCAACAAGGCCAGTTTCAGGCGGGGGCGGATCTGTTGCGGCAATCGCTGGCCCGCAACCCGCGGCAATCGGAAGTCGCTTATAACCTGGGCTATGCCCTGCAGCAGCTCGGGCTGCTGGAAGCCGCGATTGAGGCTTATGGCCAGGCAATCACCCTCGCGCCCCAGGATGT
>JBDLTT010000015.1:0-24715 GCA_039805725.1 Pseudomonadota bacterium
CGGGCCCCGAGATCTGGCGCGACACCGAAGGGCAGATCACCCACTTTGTCTCAAGCATGGGCACCACGGGCACCATCATGGGCGTCTCGCGTTTTCTCAAAGAGCAGAACCCCAACATCCGCATCATTGGCGTCCAGCCCAAAGAGGGTGCGCAGATTCCCGGTATTCGTAAATGGCCTGAGGCCTACCTGCCCAAGATTTATGACAAATCCCGGGTCGATGAACTGGTCTATGTCGGCCAGGCCGAAGCCGAATCCATGACGCGTCGTCTGGCGGCGGAAGAGGGTATCTTTGCGGGTATCTCGTCCGGCGGTGCCATGTGCGTTGCGCTCGACATCGCCCGCAACAACCCGAACGCGACCGTGGTCAGCATCGTCTGTGACCGCGGTGACCGCTATCTCTCGACGGGCGTGTTCCCGGAGTAACGACTATGGTGCCCGTGCTCGTTTTTGATATCGAAACCGTTCCCGATGTGGTGGGGTTGCGTAACCTCAATGACCTGCCGGCCGAACTATCAGACGACGAAGTGGCCGAGCTGGCCTTCCAGCAGCGGCGCGCTCAGAACGGCACCGACTTCCTGCCGCATTACCTGCACCGCATTGTGACCATCTCCTGTGCTTTCCGCAGTGATGCTGGTTTCAAGGTTTTTTCGCTATCGGCGCCCGAACTCGACGAAGGCGCGATTATCCAGCGCTTCTTTGACGGCCTCGAGCGTTTGACGCCGACACTGGTGTCGTGGAACGGCGGTGGTTTCGATCTGCCCGTCTTGCACTACCGAGGTCTCATGCACGGCGTGACCGCGCCGCGCTATTGGGATCAGGGCGAGGGCGATTTCAACGACTCACGCGAATTCAAGTGGAACAATTATGTCAGCCGTTATCACAGCCGCCATACGGATCTGATGGATCTGCTGGCGTTGTACCAGCCGCGGGCGAGTGCGCCGCTGGATGCCATGGCCAAGCTCATGGGCTTTCCCGGTAAAGTCGGCATGGCCGGTAACTTGGTCTGGTCAGCCTGGCAGGCGGGCGAACATGCCAAGATTCGTGACTATTGTGAAACCGATGTGGTGAATACGTATCTGGTCTATAACCGCTTCCGCCTCATGCGCGGCGACCTCACCCGCGAGCAGTCCGACCAAGAAGAAATTCTGGTGCGCAATTCCTTGAAAGAGCTCACCGGCAGCCACTGGAGCGAGTTCCTCGCCGAATGGCCGGAGCGCCCCCCTCTGCTATAATGGCGGGCTTCGGACAGGTGGATGAGTGGTTTAAGTCGCACGCCTGGAAAGCGTGTTTAGGGTAATACCCTAACGCGGGTTCGAATCCCGCCCTGTCCGCCAGTCGAATTAAGCGAGACCTGCATTCGGGCAAGCAAAATACCGCACATGGCATATGAGGCGCTCAAACATTTCCACGTCACCCTGGCAGTAGCGAGTGTCATCCTGTTTCTCGTTCGGGCAGAAGCATCAATAAACCGATCGAGGATGCCATCAACGCGATTTAGGATATTGGCGCATCTTGTCGATACCTTGTTGCTGGGGTTAGGTATTGCGCTTGTCTACAGGCTGTCATTAAATCCACTTCACACCCCATGGTTGGCTGCCAAGCTGCTGGCAATTGCCGCATATATTGGATTTGGTACGGTGGTAATGAAAGCAAAAAACAGGCAGATCAAGAAACTGGCCTTGGTGACAGCACTGGTGTTGATCGCCTATATTTTTCTGGTCGCTATCTTCAAAAATCCACTTTAGTCGAGATTATTCAGAATACGCTGAAGCGAAGAAAGAGTGATTTACTCGCTTTATACTCACGATTCATCAACGCAGAGGAAAGACCTTGAGCGGCACACTGGCACTGTTGATTTCTCTGGTTATCGCTATTGAAGTGGCGATTCCGGTGGGGACGTTTTTACTCTTTAAGGGCCGCTACGATGATAAAACCCGGTTGTGGTTTATCAGCGTGATTTGTGCCAGTGCCTCGATTATCCTCGTTGCCTTACGCCCTTTTCTACCCGAATACCTGTCGTACCAGATTCCCTGGATTTTCATGGTGGGTGGATTTCTCCTGATGATCGAAGCGATATCCCGCGAACTGCGGCCTGGCGGTTCCTGGAAGGCCTATTGGCTGGCTTTTATCCTATGGATTGTATTAGTTTATATAATTTACATTCTCGGGTTGTCGACTTCCCTGGGTTTTGTTGCCTATAGCCTTTGTCTTGCGCTGCTTGCATTCATTTTGCTGGTGCAAATCTGGAAGATCCATAAACAGCATCCTAGTAAAAGTCTGCGAATTCTGCAGATTGGATTTTTATTTTATTCGTTGCCCGCGTTGGCGCGTGTGTTTGCCTATTTATCAACGGGCTCGGTCGAGCAGCTGGATGTCTTTAAATTCAATCCGGTAACCAACGTACTGGTCTTTACGTATGTACTGGCGGCGTTATTTGTGCCCTTTGGTTACTGGGGTTTTACGCTGGAAAAGTCTGAACGTGAGCGTGATCGGGCGAAAGCCGGAGAGGACAAGGCAACGCAGGAGGCAGACCGTTTTCGTCAACTGGTTGAGGAGCGCGATCGTTTGCTGGTGATGAATTCGCGTTTTTCAACCGTCAGTGCGCTTTCTTCTTTTTCGGCGATGCTGATTCACGATATTACGCAGCCCTTACAAACCTTGCAGTTGGGTTTGGAACGCATTCGTTCAAATCTTGTATCTGGCTCCTCCCGCGATCAATTGGAGCGCGATGTGTTGCATCTGGAATCTACGATGGATCGTGCGGGTGAGTTGGTTGTTGCTCTACGACGCTTAATGCAAAGTGGTGAAGCGGTCGTTAAACCCGTTGCAGTGGTGCCACTGTTCAAGGAAGTCGATTCGATTCTCAGCAGTGAAGCACTAAAACGTCGGGTTAAGATTGCGCTGCACAATGATTTGCCACCGGAATGCAGTGTTAAGGCGGATGCGACCATGCTTCAGCGCATAGTGATTAATCTGATTTCTAACGCGCTGAATCAGTTTAGATCAACAGGGACAAAGAGACCGCAGGTCGATATTCGACTCGTCGAAGAAATACGACACAATGAGTCTTTCGTTGTGGTGGAAGTCACGGACAATGGCGGCGGCTTTCGCTCAGAAGTTCTTGAGCGTGTCGGGCTTCCGTGGTCATCCGAGCGTCAGGGCGGCTTGGGGTTGGCGCTCATGCTCACCAAACAATTAATGGGCATCTGGGGCGGACAACTTGAGATTTGTAATCGCACAGATGGGGTGGCCGGAGCCATGGTGCGTATTGCACTGCCCAAAGCCTCGTGAGACTCTGGCAGCCCGGGCATTCCCAATTTTGGGAATGCTCATTTTGGGCAAAATTGCTTATGATGGTAATTGGTACAAAGCCACCATCAACTAAAATCTGTGCCCACTTTTAAGCTCCCTCGAGAATG
The DNA here is from genome assembly GCA_039805725.1 of Pseudomonadota bacterium. Taxonomy (GTDB): domain Bacteria; phylum Pseudomonadota; class Gammaproteobacteria; order Burkholderiales; family Rhodocyclaceae; genus Fluviibacter. The sequence goes on from JBDLTT010000015.1 coordinate 3,422, forward strand.
CGCCCGCGGGGCGTGTCATGTCTACCTGATTGAAGACGAAGCGTCTTTGCGCGCCGAATTGGCTGAAACCCTGAAAAAAGCAGGGCTGGAAGTGCTCGCCTTTGAGAATGCCGAGTCCTGTCTGGATGCTGGTATAGATTACTCCCCCGCAGTAATCGTTTCGGATATGGTGCTGCCGGGTCAATCCGGTATTGATCTCTTTCAAGAACTCAGAGAGCAGGGCATCGAAACGCCGCTGGTTTTTATGAGTGGCTATAGCGAGCCCCGTCAGATTATCGAAGGCATGAAGCTTGGCGTCGTCGATTTCTTGTGGAAACCCTTTAAAAGCGAAGCGTTATTTGAGGCCATTGCCCGCGCTTTGAAGCTGGATCTTGAACGGCAGGCAAACCTGAGGCTTACGAGTGGTGTTGAGGCGCGTTGGGCCACGCTTTCAGACCGCGAAGAAGAGGTTTGCAAGCTGATGCTCAAAGGTTTTGGTAACAAGGATATCGCAGAGCAGTTGGGCATACGGCCGGATACGGTCAATAAGCACCGGATGAAAACACTGAAGAAGATGGGTGTTCCCGGTCGTCCGCAATTGATTGAATTGCTGAAGAGCTATCCCTTCGCGCAAACCTGACGCCCTGACCTGGCTACTCGCCGAGTTTACGGATATCGGATCCGACAATGCGGGCGACCTGGCTACCAGACGCCCTATAGGGTTTGAGGCTGATGGGGGCATTGCTGCTGCTGACGGTGACCGCGCCAGCATTGCCGACGACCAGCGCTTGTAATTGGGCGGGTTCCAGATCCAGGGTGTCGCCACGACGATAGACCTTTTCCTGTTTGTTGCCGTTTTTGTCGACAGATTGCACCCAGCTTGATTCATTAAATTTAATCAGGATGTGTCCTGGGGCAATGTTATCGGCAGCGACTGGCTTTTCTGCGGCCGTTGTTTTGACCGGCTCAGTTTTTTCGGGTGTGTCCTGGGTGGGGGCTGTTGGGGCAGGGGTGGCTGAAACAGTCTCTGTGACCGGGGTTGGCGGTACGACGGAAGGGTTGGGCTCTGTTGTTCGGGCAACAGGCTCGGGTTGCGGGGCGGCCGCGAGCGGTTCGTTTGGCGTTGCTTTGTAGACCAGGGTAACGATGCCGAGTCCGCAAAGCACAACCAGAGCAAGACGAAAACGCGAACTGCGCGACGCGCTTTGCAAGTTGACTTCGGCGGTTTCTGGCGCCGATGTTTTCGGTGTTGGGGTTGCTATTTCGGTCACGATTTCTACATCGGTCACAGCGCGCTCGGGCTCCGGGGCGCTGCCAAAGAGCGTGAGCGAGGGCTTTTCTTCAAAGCCTAGGTATTGCGCGTATTTGTCGGCTGCCTGGCCGAACATTTTGGCGCTGTAAAAACTTTGATGATTGGCTGTTTCTAATCCGTTGACTTGCAGTTTTGAAAGTAGCAGTGCGTCGGCAATATCCTGCGGGCTAAGCTGGCGCGCATTTCGTTCAGCGCAGAAACGCAGACCTAAGGCTTTGGCCTTATCCGTGTTGAGTTCAAGCCGAACTTTTGTCTCTGCGTTCATGGAATACCTGACAGGGATTTGGTGTGGATGAATCATACAACCTCATGATTCGTGTGGATATTCCCGATTTTGGGAATATTCTTATCAAGAGTGTCTTGGTAGAGTTCAACGCATGAAATCGATGCTTTGCCAACTTCTTTTTGACCCGGTTCCGCTTCCTGCCCAGCGTGGTCGTCAGATCAAGTTTGATACTGACGAACCGGATATCCTCTTTACGACCGGTCCCATGGACGAGCGGATCACGCTGCTGATGCGCCATCGCGGTTACCCGATGTCAGTGCGCGAAATTGCTACCGGTATTGATAGTAACGCGTCTCAGGTCAACAAAGGACTTAAAACGTTGATAGCCGCCGGCCACGTAGACGTCGTCGATATGTTGGGTTGCGTACGAGAGTACGTGTTGCGCTAAATCTCCCTGATACCGTGCACTCCCTTCGCCCGGCATGTGCCGGGCTTTTTTATTCGTTCGTCATGACCTGGCTGTGCCTGATAACATGCGGTCTCGTGAAGCGTGATCTTGGCTCAGGGAGACTTTATGAAGCTTAACCAGTGGATGGTCGGCGCGACGATGGCTCTGCTGACCATGAGTGCATGGGCGAATGACCCACAGAAGCATTACTACACCGACATTCCGGGGGTCGAGGCGCAGGTGCTGATCAAGACGACGCGCTCGTGGAACGGGTCGACCTTGCCGGCCTATGGCGATGGGCAGCCGGAGGTGACGATCGTGCGATATACCTTTGTACCGGGCGCCTCGCTTCCGATGCATATGCATCCGGTCATTAACGCCGGGGTCTTGCTCAAAGGGGAGCTGCAGATCATGACTAAGTCGGGTGAAAAAATCACCCTCAAGGCTGGTGAGCCGTTGGTGGAGCTCTTTAAAGAATGGCACTCCGGGGTGAACCCCGGAAAAGAACCTGTCGATTTAATCGTGGTGTACGCCGGTACGGTTGGCACACCGCTGGTGATTCGTGAACAACCTACCGATAAGTGAGAACAACATGACCAAAGTGAAAGCCTATGGCGCTCAATCCGCTACCAGTCCTTTGGCACTGCTCGAAATCGAACGACGCAGTCCGGGTGCGGATGATGTGCAAATCGAGATTCTTTACTGTGGTGTCTGCCACTCGGATCTGCATACGGCCCGCAATGAATGGAAGAACACGCTCTATCCGTCGGTGCCGGGTCATGAGATCGTCGGGCGCGTGACCGCGGTTGGCAATCAGGTCAAGAAGTTCAGGGTTGGCGATCTGGCGGGGGTGGGTTGCATGGTCGATAGCTGCGGTCATTGCGCTTCCTGCAGCGACGGCGAGGAACAGTATTGTGAGTCCGGATTTACCGGTACCTATAATGGCCCGGTCTTCGGCGGTGAAAACACGCACGGGGGCTATTCGCAAAGCATCGTGGTGAAAGAGTCCTTTGTGCTGCATATCTCACACGATGCTGCCCAGCTCGCCGCTGTGGCGCCGCTGCTCTGCGCCGGTATTACGACCTATTCACCGCTTAAGCATTGGGGGGCCGGTCCCGGCAAAAAAGTCGGCATCGTCGGCCTCGGTGGCCTGGGGCACATGGGGGTGAAGATTGCACACGCGATGGGTGCGCACGTCGTGCTGTTCACCACCTCTGCTAGCAAAGTGGCCGACGCCAAGCGCCTGGGGGCCGACGAGGTGTGTATCTCGACGGACCCGGATCAGATGGCGAAGTACGCCAATCAGCTCGACTTCATTCTGAACACGGTCGCAGCCCCGCATCCGCTGGATCCGTACCTGCAGTTGCTCAAGAAGGACGCGACGATGACCCTGGTGGGCGCACCAGCCGAACCGCACCCGTCGACAGAAGTGTTTAATTTGATTTTCAAGCGCCGCCAGCTGGCCGGCTCTTTGATCGGCGGTATCGCCGAAACGCAGGAGATGCTGGATTTCTGTGCCAAGCATGACATTGTGTCGGATATCGAGATGATTCCGATGAATGTCATTAACCAGGCCTACGAGCGTATGCTCAAAAGTGACGTGAAATACCGTTTTGTGATCGACATGAAATCGCTGGCTTAGCGGCAAGTTTGTAAAAACCGACCCGAATTTGATATAGATCAAAATGGGTCGGTTTATTTGCAGGCGGGGTGATTGAGCAGCGTGGCTATCGGGCGTATCTTTAAGGTTTAACTTTCACCCGTTACGCTCGATGAAACAAAAGACCACCTCCCAAAGCCGCGCCACCAAGACCCGTCAAAACACCGCCAAGAAGCCTGCTGCAAAGACCGCAGTCAAGGTCGCACCGAAAGGTGCATCTGGCACCCCCCGTAAATCCGGTGCCGTGAAGCCACGTCGTGTCGGGTCGGGCGATATTCCCCCATCAATGCAACCAGAAGCGCTGGTCAACTATATGGTGACACGTGGCGAAGATGCGGCCGAAGCGCGCCACGTCGGTGCTTTGAAAGATGTTTTGTCGGGCTATATCCCTGGCAAGGTCAAAGAGGTCGCCGATAGTCTGGCGGCGATTATTGATGGTGCATCCCCCGATGAAATTGCGGTGTTGCGCAAAGCGCTGGTGCAGCGCCCCGAAATGGATGCCAAGCATTACGGCTCGGCCGATGATGAGCTCGCCGATGATTGGCGGCAGGGCGGCTATCCTTATAAAAACCTCATGCTTCGTAAAAACTACGAGGCTAAAAAGTATCAGCTACAGGTTGAACTCTTGAAATTGCAGGCCTGGGTAAAAGAAACCGGTCAGAAGGTGGTGATCCTGTTCGAGGGTCGTGATGCGGCCGGCAAGGGTGGCACGATCAAGCGCTTTATGGAACATCTCAACCCCCGGGGTGCGCGCGTGGTCGCGCTTGAGAAACCCTCGGAGATCGAGAAAGGGCAATGGTACTTCCAGCGCTATATTCAGCACCTGCCAACGGAAGGCGAGATCGTGTTGTTTGACCGTTCCTGGTATAACCGCGCAGGTGTCGAGCGGGTGATGGGATTCTGTACGCAGGAGGAGTACGACGACTTCATGCGTCAGGTGCCCGAGTTCGAGCGGAATCTCGCCCGCAGTGGTATTCACCTGTTCAAGTTCTGGTTCTCGGTGAGCCGCGATGAACAACGTCGGCGCTTTAAAGAACGCGAAAAGCATCCGCTCAAGCAGTGGAAGCTGTCGCCGATCGATAAGGCGTCACTGGATAAGTGGGACGACTATACGATGGCCAAAGAGGCGATGTTCTTCGCCACCGATACGGCCGATGCGCCCTGGATTGTGATCAAGTCCAACTGCAAGAAGCGGGCACGGCTGAACGCCATGCGCTATGTGTTACACCGCCTGGCGTACAGTCAGAAAGACCCGGAGAGAATCGGGTCGGTCGACCCACTGATCGTTGGCCGCGCCAACGTGGTCTACGAGATATCCGAGGGCGTCGAGAAGCCGTTACTCTGAGTGTGTTCCTCATGGAACAGAATTGACACGGCCGGGTCGCAGAATTGAGGGTTGAGAACGCGCTGAATTAGTGTTTAATAGCACTTTTGATGAATCAGCGTCTTTAGGCAGCCGTCAAAGACCTGGCCAAAAAATCAATTTTGTTATGAGGAGATAGGCATGAGTACAGACATCGGTTTTACCATCGATCAGCTGCAGGTGGGCATGACGCGCAGCTACGCGAAAACCATCACAGAAACAGATATCATTCTTTTTGCGGCGGCCTCCGGGGACATCAACTCGGTCCACCTCAATCAGGAATATGCGGAAAAGACCCCGTTTGGCGGACGTATTGCGCACGGCATTCTAACCGCTGGCGTGATCTCGGCTTGTATTGCCAACAAGTTGCCAGGCATCGGAACGGTATACCTGGGGCAAACCCTCAAGTTCAAGGCTCCGGTGCGTCCGGGCGATACCGTGACCGCGATTGTAACGGTCAAGTCGCTGGATGCGGAAAAGAACCGGGTGGTGCTGGAGACGGTCTGCCAGGTTGCCGGAAAAACGGTCCTCGAAGGCGAGGCAACGGTGATGGCGCCCAAATAAGGCTCAGCCTGTCAGGGTTTCAACGTCGTATGTTGAAAGATTCACAGATTATTGACCGTGCCATCGCGGCACGGCGTTCGGTTCGGGCGTTTCTGGACACCCCGGTGGATATGGCCGTGGTGCGCGAGATTCTGCAAGTCGCCGCGCGCGCGCCTTCCGGCACTAATACCCAGCCCTGGAAGGTGTACGTATTGACGGGTGAGGCCAAGGCACGCCTGAGCGCCGAGATTGTCGAGACCTTTATGGATCCGGCAAAAGCGGCAGAACACCATGAACAATACGACTATTACCCGAAGGAATGGATCGAACCCTTTATTGGCCGTCGGCGCAAAGTGGGGTTTGACCTCTACGGTCTGCTGGGTCTGACCAAGGACGACAAAGCCGGGATGAAGCGCCTGCATGCGCGCAATTACCAGTTCTTCGATGCGCCGGTCGGGCTGATCTTTACGGTTGATCGCATCATGGGGCGCGGTAGCTGGCTGGACTACGGCATGTTCATGGAAAACATCATGATCAGTGCTGTCGGTCACGGGCTGGCCACCTGTGCGCAGGCGGCATTCAATCAATTTCACAAGATCATCGAGCGGCAGCTCAATTTGCCCGAGAACGACATGGTGGTTTGCGGCATGGCGCTGGGTTATGAAGACAAGAAGGCGCTGATCAACACCCTCAAAACCAGTCGTGAGCCCGTGGAGGCGTTCGTCCAGTTCATCGATAAATAATGCCATCTGCATGCGTTGCAAGCGCATCTGTCAATAAGTTGATCAGACGCAATAAATTACGCATTGCAACATGGGTTGCATCATCGTAAACGATGCATAATGATTCCGTGATTCACCCAATCTAGGAATTCATCATGACCTATCGTATCGAAATTGCCGAATTTCAAACCCGGGCCTGGGTGTCGGTGGGTCTGGTCGAACAGACGCTGGATCAGGTTCGGATGTATGTGTGCGTGGTCAAGCGTCTCTATCCCGGTTGTCATGTGCGTGCACTGGAATTACGCTCAAGCGAAACGGTTGCCGAGGTATAAACATCGGCCGAGACGTAGTGGCTTACACCCAGCAAAAAGCCCACCTTGCGGTGGGCTTTTTGCGTCAGGTGATGCCGCTTAACTTCGAGCAGCCTTCAGCGCGGCGTTGAGCGTGGTGCTCGGACGCATCACGGCTTTACACTTCTCCGAATCGGCCTTGTAGTAGCCACCGATGTCGACCGGCTTGCCTTGCACCGTTTTCAGCTCGGCCACGATCTGGGCTTCATTGTCGGTCAGGGTCTTGGCCAGGGTCTTGAACTTGTCGGCCAGCGCCTTGTCTTCGGTCTGGTTGGCCAGCTCCTGAGCCCAGTACATGGCCAGGTAGAACTGGCTGCCGCGGTTATCGAGCTCGCCGGTCTTCGGCGAGGGCGACTTGTTGTTGTCGAGCAGCTTACCGGTGGCGGCATCCAGGGTTTTGGCCAGCAGCTTGGCGCGGGCGTTGCCGGTCTTGAAGCCAAGGTCTTCCAGCGAGACGGCTAGCGCCAGGAACTCGCCCAGCGAATCCCAACGCAGGTGGTTTTCTTCGGTCAGCTGTTGCACATGCTTCGGTGCCGAACCGCCGGCGCCGGTTTCGTACATGCCGCCACCGGCCATCAGCGGCACGATCGATAGCATCTTGGCCGAGGTGCCCAGCTCCATAATCGGGAACAGGTCGGTCAGGTAGTCACGCAGAATGTTGCCGGTTACCGAGATGGTGTCGAGGCCGCGGATGACGCGTTCCAGGGTGTAACGCATGGCGCGCACTTGCGACATGATCTGGATGTCCAGTCCGGTGGTGTCGTGATCTTTCAGGTACTTTTGCACCTTCTTGATCAGTTCGGCTTCGTGCGGACGGTACGGATCCAGCCAGAAGATGGCCGGGGTGTTCGAGTTGCGGGCGCGGGTGACAGCCAGCTTGACCCAGTCGCGGATCGGTTCGTCTTTGACCTGGCACATGCGCCAGATGTCGCCCTTCTCAACGTTTTGTGTCAGCAGCACTTCGCCGGTGTCGATGTCGACGATGTTGGCGATGCCGTCTTCGGCGATTTCGAAGGTCTTGTCATGCGAACCATACTCTTCGGCCTTTTGCGCCATCAGACCGACGTTGGGCACAGTGCCCATGGTCTTCGGATCGAAGTTGCCGTTGGTCTTACAGAAGTTGATCATCTCCTGATAGATACGGGCAAAAGTCGATTCCGGCATGACGCACTTTGCGTCGTACTGCTTGCCATCAGCACCCCACATCTTGCCGCCGGCACGGATCATGGCTGGCATGGAGGCATCGACGATGATGTCGTTGGGCGAGTGGAAGTTGGTAATGCCCTTGGCCGAATCCACCATGGCCAGCTCCGGACGGTGTTCGTGACAGGCATGCAGATCGCGGATGATTTCTTCCTGCTTCGACGCCGGCAAGGTTTTGATCTTTTCGTACAGATCGACCATGCCGTTATTGACGTTGATGCCCAGCTCTTCAAAGAGTTTGCCGTGCTTTTCGAAAGCGTCCTTGTAGTAGATCTTCACGCAGTGACCAAACACGATCGGGTGCGAGACCTTCATCATGGTTGCCTTCACGTGCAGCGAGAACAGGATGCCTGATTTGCGGCAATCTTCCATCTCGTCTTCGTAGAACTTGCACAGTGCCTTCTTGCTCATGAACATCGAATCGATGATCTCGCCGGCCTTGAGGGCCACTTTCTCTTTGAGGACGGTGGCTTTACCGCCCTTGGCGATCAGTTCCATGCGAACATTACGCGCTTTGTCGATGGTCATCGACTTTTCGCCGTGATAGAAGTCGCCGGTGTGCATATGCGAGACGTGCGATTGCGACCATTGGTTCCACTTACCCATCGAATGCGGGTGCTTCTTGGCGAAGTTCTTCACGGCCTGTGGTGCGCGGCGATCCGAGTTACCCTCGCGCAGCACCGGGTTGACGGCCGAGCCCAGGCACTTGCCGTATCGTTTGGCGATCTCTTTTTCTTCGTCGGTCTTCGGGTCTTCTGGGTAGTTCGGAATCTTGTAACCCTTGGCTTGCAGTTCCTTGACGCAGGCTTTGAGCTGCGCCACCGAGGCGCTGATGTTCGGCAGCTTGATGATGTTGGTGTCGGGCAGCAGGGTCAGTTTGCCCAGCTCGGCCAGATTGTCGGGCACCTTCTGGTCGTCCGATAGAAATTCGGAAAATTCGGCGAGGACACGGGCAGAAACGGAGATGTCGCTCTTGACGATCTCGATGCCTGCCGGCTCGGTAAAGGTACGAATGATGGGTAGAAAGGAACAGGTCGCGAGTAACGGTGCTTCGTCCGTCAATGTGTAAATGATCTGCGACTTCTTGTCAGCCATGGTGTCCCCTTGATAGTTCAAGTCGTTGTTATGAAGGGCTCGTTGCGCGAGCCGCGTTGTGCCGTCAGCATCGTGCGGCAGAACGTATGAGTATCCGCACCGGAGGCCTGCTCGTCAATGCTTCAGGCCCTAAAAATGCCCAGAATCGCTGCCTTTTTCAGGCCTTTTTGAGTCGCCAGAGCGTGGTGATTTCCTGCGATCGGGCTTTGTGCAGTGCGTCAGTGTTGTTGCGGGTTTTGGGATGACGGGGGCGGGTCTCCAGTCGGTCGGCGACAACGAGTCCGGCGTCTTTGATCCAACCCAGTAATTCGTGACGACAGCGCAACCCCAGGTGCTCGGCGATGTCCGACAGAATCAGCCAGGCTTCCCCGTGGGGCGATAGCCGTTCGGCAGCACCCGCCAGAAAGTGGCGCAGCATGCGGGAATCCGGGTCGTAAATGGCCGCTTCCACCGGGGAGGTGGGGATGGCCGGTAGCCAGGGTGGGTTGCAGAGAATGAGATCAGCAAGCGCCGGGGCGTCGGTGATGGTTGGGAATAGATCGGCGCGAACGAGCCGGACCTGGTTGCTGTAACCAAGACCCTGCAGATTATCTTCAGCGCAGGCTAGGGCTCGCGGATCGAGATCGGTGCTGATGATCTGTGGGATGCCACGTTTGGCGAGCACGGCGCTCAGCACGCCAGAACCGACACCAATGTCGAAGGCCGTATGACAGGGCTGGGGCAGCGGCGCCTGAGCGACCAGATCGACGTATTCGCCGCGCACGGGCGAGAATACGCCGAAGTGTGGGTGAATGCTGGCATCGAGTGCTGGTACATAAGTCCCTTTTTTGCGCCACTCCCAGGCGCTAATGATCGCCAGCAGGCCGCGCAGGCTAATCACGGCATCTGGGGCGCCGGCGACCGGTTCGCCCAAGGCGGCCCAGCAGGCTTCGACAACCTGCTGACTGCGGCTGAGGGGGATGTGGTAGTCGGCTGTGAGCGGCACCAGCAACCGGCCAAGCAGCGTTGCACGGCGGCCTTGCGTCGCGCGGTGGCGTTCAAAAGCTTCAATGGCAGTCTTCGCGGGCGGGGGCGCGTTTCTGGGCGGCCGGTCGACGCGCCGGGTCAGTGCTTCGAGCAAGTGGCGGGCGTTGGGGTAATCACCGCGCCAGAGCAAGGCCGTGCCAGCCTGCACGTGTTTGAAGGCGGCATCGGCCGAGAGGGTGTCGTTAACCACCACGATCTGTTCGGGGGGCGGTAGACCGGCTTCAGAGATCCAGCGCGCCTGATGCGCTTGTTGCGCTTCCTGCCAGTGGATCATGGGAATGTCATCGTGGGGCATGCGGCATTGTAGGCAACTTGGTATGCTCCCGCATCATGTCGCCCCCGATCTGGTATCTCTATCTACTGGAATGCGCCAATGGCGCTTACTACGCCGGTATCACCACGGATGTGGCGGCGCGCTTTGCCGCGCATCAATCCGGCAAGGGTGCGCGTTATACGCGGGCGAACCCGCCGGTGCGCATTGTTGGGCAGGCGTCGTACGCCGATCGTTCGGCGGCTTCGAAAGCCGAGTGGCAACTGAAGCAGTTGCCGCGTGAGGCCAAGCCGGGGTTCTTTAGCTCTGGAGACACAGATCCGGATCCGAAGACAGAAGCGTTGTGATCAAATCCCTGACGCTGCGGATCTGGTTACCAAAGGGCAGATCACCAACCCCGCGAAAGAACAGCCCCTTGTTGCCTTCGCCCTTGTAGGCGAGCGTGAGCTGGTGATCAATGCAGAACTGGCCGACTTTGCCGTTGCCATCGCGTAGACCGCAATGAGCCAGGCAATCGAACGATTTGATGCACTGCGCCTTTTCTTTCGCGCGTGCCTGCAGCTTTTCGACTTTTTCCAGATAGTGGGCGAGCCAAGGTGTTTTGACGGCACGTGCCGGTAGACCGGCCACGCTGATGAACTCGACCATATCCTGTTCGCGCGCGCCCGCGAGAATTTCTTTAAAGGCAAGGCTGGCGTCGCCCTCTGCTGTTACGGCAAACGCGGTGCCGAGTTGTGCCGCAGCGGCGCCCAGTGACTGCATCCGTTGAATGTCGCCATGCGAGCGAATACCACCCGCCGCAATAATCGGTACCTGGTCTTCAAGCCCCAGTTCGCGCAATACCGCAAGGGTTTCAGGGATGACAATTTCAAAATCGAACCGGGCATCGTGAAGATCGCCGACCGACGCTGCGCCCAGGTGGCCCCCGGCATAACCCGGATGCTCGATGACAATGGCGGCTGGCAGGCGGTTCGCCCGTGCCCACTTTTTGAGAATAATTTTGACGCCGCGGGCATCCGACAGAATAGGGATCAGGGCGACATTCGGGTAATCGGCTGCCAGGTCGGGGAGGTCCAGCGGCAGACCCGCGCCGACGACCAGTGCGTCAGCCCCCTCCTGGAGAGCGGTGGCGACGTAATCCTGATAGGCTGACAGTGCCTTCATGACATTCACGGCAATTATGCCGCGACCCTGGGACAGCGTTCTGGCGACGCGGATTTCGCGGCGGAGTGCTTCCTGATTGGCGGCTTCGATCTGGGCTTTACCCGTTTCGCCGCGTGCGCGCCGGGTTTGTGCCGCCAGATCGGGATGCAGGTGGCGCAGATCCACCGACGCGATCGTGCCGATGCCACCGCAGGCCGCTACCGTACCGGCCAGTGAGTGGGCCGATACACCGACCCCCATGCCCCCCTGAACGATCGGTAGTAATTTCTTCTGGCCGATGTGCAGTGGTTTCAGGCCACCTCGCTGTAGCAATGGCAGCAGGGACGGCAGGATGTGTGGATAGTGATCGTTCTCGCTGGCATTGGCGATGGCCATGACAATTCTTTCGGCGGAATCAAGGTGTCGTGATCATGCCCGATGCCGTAGGCCGTGTCTTAGGGCTGGCGCACTAATTCTTTGATGTAGCGCAAAGAATGTGCACTTTGGGATTCTTGACGTCCTATTCCATATCCGCTGCATCGTTGGCGCTGTCGACGAGGCTGTTCGGGAGCGATTTATTGGGTTTGACGCCCAGCTTCTTGAGCATTTCGGCCTGGCGGATGAGATTGCCACGACCTGTCGACAGTTTGCCGATGGCGCCGTCGTAGTCCTTCTGCGCTTGCGCCAGACGATTGCCGAGCGATTCCATGTCCTCGACGAAGCCGGCCAGTTTGTCGTAGAGCTCGGCGCCGCGCTTGGCAATGTCCTGCGCGTTGCGGTTCTGTGCTTCCTGTCGCCACAGGCTGGCGACCGTGCGCACGACGAAGAGTAGCGTCGACGGGCTCACGAGCAGTACGTTCTTGTTCCAGGCATCCATGAACAGTTCGCGGTCATGCGTGACGGCGAGCATGAAGGCGGGTTCGATCGGGATGAACATGAGCACGAAGTCGAGCGACTTCAGGCCGTAGAGATCCTGGTAGTTTTTGTCCGAGAGACCTTTGATGTGGGTGCGCACGGCGTCGAGATGCCGCTTGAGCGCGGCTTCGCGGTGTTTGTCATCCTCGGCGTTGGCGTAGTCTTCGTAGGCGACCAGCGTGGCCTTGGCGTCGATGACCAGGTGGCGATCTTCCGGCAGGTGCAGCACCACGTCCGGTTGCAGACGTTTGCCGTCCCCGGTGGTGTGACTTTCCTGCACGTCGAACTCTTCGCCTTTGCGCAGACCCGCTGTTTCGAGGACGCGCTCGAGAATCAGTTCGCCCCAGTTACCCTGGGTTTTGTTCGAGCCTTTGAGCGCCCGCGTCAGGTTGTTGGCCTCCTGGCTTACCGTACGGTTGAGTTCCATGAGCTGACGCACTTGCTCGGCGAGCGCGCTACGGTCTTTGCCTTCCTGCACATAAACCTGTTCGACCTTGCCCTGGAATTCCTGCAATCGGCTTTTCAGGGGTTCGAGCAATTGCCCCAGGCTCTGCTGGTTCTGTTCGCTGAAACGCTTCGATTTTTCTTCGAGAATATCGTTCGCCAGATTTTTGAACTGGTTGGTGAGTTCTTCGCGGGCGCTTTGCAGTAACGTAATTTTTTCGGCGCTCTGGCTACGCTCTTGCGTGAGCTGGGTGTTCAGTGCGGCGATCTGGGCATTCAGTACGCCCAGTTGTTGCTCGGCTTCCTGCAGTCGGCCTTCGACGACCGGGAGACGCTCGGCACGCGTTTCCGCCACCGTTGTGCGGGCGCGGCCCGAGAGGGCACCGGCGAGATAGCCTGCGACAGCGGCAAGAATGGCGACAAGCGCGGCAACAACGATGATCGGATCCATAGGTCTTTCGCGTAATGGGTTCAGCCCTGACAGTCTTCGATTGCTTCGGAGAGTTCGAGCCAGCGCAGTTCGAGGGCGTCTAGTTCATCCTGAACTGCATGCAGTTTACTGCCTGTTTCCGTCAGTGTCGCGGGGTCGATGGTTGCGGCCAGCGCGTTTTCCAGGGCGGCTTTTTCGGCCTGGAGGGCAGGAATTTTCTGGTCGAGCTTTTCGAGGTCGCGTTGTAGGGCTTTTAACTGGCGGGATGCTGGTTTCGGTTTGGGCGCCAGGGCTGCAATCGGGGGTTTCGCTACTTTCAGCGCGGCAGCAGCGTTGGCCATGTCGCGTTGCCGGCGTGCTTCGTCGAGCAGGTACTGCTGGTAATCATCCAGGTCGCCCTCAAAATCGGTGACGCTGCCGTTGGCGACCAACCAGAAGCTGTCGCATACAGCGCGCAGTAGGGCGCGATCATGGCTCACCAGCATCACGGTGCCTTCGAATTCGTTGAGCGCGACGGAGAGGGCTTCGCGCGTGGCCAGATCCAGGTGGTTGGTTGGTTCATCGAGCAGCAGCAGGTTGGGGCGTTGCCAGACAATCATGGCCAGCACCAGGCGGGCTTTTTCGCCGCCGCTCATGGTGCCCACGGCCTGCATGACCTGATCACCCGTAAAGTTGAAGGTACCCAGATAGGTGCGCAGGCTTTGTTGGCGGGTATCGCGGCCGGTGACGCCATTGGCGAGCGCGTCTTTGGCCAGACGGATCATGTGCTCCATTGGCGAACTGTCGGCCGACAGCACATCGAGTTCTTGCTGGGCGAAGTAGCCGATGGTCAGGCCGCGTCCTTCGGTGATGGTGCCGCCTTGAACCGGCAGGTCTTTGGCGATGGTTTTGACGACGGTGGATTTGCCCTGGCCATTGGCGCCGAGGATGCCGATGCGCTGACCGGCGAGCACCGAGCGATTCGCATGTTGCACGATGATCGTGGGCGGTGTGCCCGGGGCGGCATCGGCCGGTGCCGGGTAACCGAAACTTGCGTCTTCCATGGCGAGCATGGGGTTGGGTAGGGCACCGGGCTCTTCAAACTCGAAACTAAATTCCGCATCGGCCAGCACCGGCGCGATCTTTTCCATCCGTTCCAGGGCCTTGACCCGGCTTTGTGCCTGTTTGGCCTTGCTGGCTTTGGCTTTGAAACGATTGATAAACGATTGCAGGTGCGCGATTTTGTCTTGCTGTTTGGCGAAGGACGCCTGCTGAATCGAGAGCTGCTCGGCACGCAAGTCTTCAAAGGCGCTGTAGTTGCCGCCGTAGCGTACGAGTTTGCCGTGATCGATGTGAATCGTCACGTTCGTAATCGCGTCGAGAAACTCGCGGTCATGGCTGATGACGATGAGGGTGCCCGAGTAGCGTTTGAGCCAGGCTTCGAGCCAGACCAGCGCATCCAGATCCAGGTGATTGGTCGGTTCGTCGAGTAGCAACAGATCCGACGGGCACATGAGCGCGCGGGCAAGTTGCAGACGCATCCGCCAGCCGCCCGAGAAGCTGTTGACCGGCTTGTCGAGCTCGCTGGGTTTGAAGCCCAGCCCCAGAATCAGCGCCTGTGCACGCGCCTGGGCATCGTGGGCGCCCACGTCGTTCAGATGCGTGTAGGCGTAAGCCATGCGTTCACCATCACCGCTGGCTTCGGCGGCGGCGACCTCGGCTTCGGCCTCCACCAGACGGGTGTCGCCTGCAATGACAAAACGGGTGGCACTGTCCTCCGTCTCGGGCATATCCTGCGCGACCTGCGCCATGCGCCATTGGGCGGGGATGACAAAGTCGCCGCGATCTTCGTGCAGCGTGCCGTTGAGTAAGGCAAACAGAGTCGATTTGCCGGCGCCGTTACGGCCAACCAGGCCGACGCGTTCCCCCGGGTTGATGACGCAAGAGGCGTCGTCAATGAGCACCCGTGCGCCGCGGCGCAGGGTCAGGTTCTTCAGTGTGATCATGCAGGGGGTGTTTTAGCGGCAGACAAAGGTGGCGCGGCACTGCAGCGGGCAGCTCAGGCACGCGGCGCTACAGGCCTTGTCGCCCTGTGGTTCGGCATGACGCCCGCGTTTTCGGCAATACAGTTCAGCATCCTCTTTCACATCATCGAGCCCGTAGCGACCGCTGGGAAACGCAAAGGTGATGCTGTCATCGGTCTGGTTCAGCACCTTCGGGCCGGCGCAGGCGGTGAGCGTGAGGGCGACCAAGAGTGCGGTCAGCAGAATACGGCGGTAGCGATACATGAAAGAATTGGCTCGAAAATCGTACAATTCCGTAAGCTTAATGCATAAACCGGCCATGAGCCTGTGGCCGGGGACTTTACACAGGGAAAGAAGATCATGATGTTCAAGTGCGCTCTGGCTGTCAGTACGATGGCAATAAGTATGGCGGTATCCGGTTTGGCGAGTGCCGGGGCGCTGGAAACCAATCTATCCGGTGTGTTCTATAAGGGTGAGCATGCCCAGATCAACGTGACTGGTTTTGGTAATGCCGGCTTCAATTTCAAATTGGCCGCCGGCAATATCACGCCGGGGCAAGGCTGCGTGAATGGGCGTGCCGATTGCCTATCCGTGTGGGGCTGGGCAACACGGTCGGATGATCCGAACCAGTTCCTCTATGCCAATGAAAATGGTCAGTGTGCTTTTTACATCCGTAACGAAGCGGATGCGATTGTGGTGCACGG
The DNA here is from genome assembly GCA_039805725.1 of Pseudomonadota bacterium. GTDB lineage: Bacteria > Pseudomonadota > Gammaproteobacteria > Burkholderiales > Rhodocyclaceae > Fluviibacter. The sequence continues at coordinate 19,259 of JBDLTT010000015.1, forward strand.
GTTGCGTGGCGATTGCGGTACCGATGACATGAATCATCGCGCGCTGAAATCCGTGAACGGTGTTTACAAGCCCGGGAACTGATGGTCTAGCGGCCGCTGTGCTCGAGCCGCGTCAGGTAGAGCGCAACAGCCAAGACCAGGGTGACGCAAAGCATAAGGCCGGCCACCATGCCGGGCCACGCAAAATACGTCCATAATGGCCCCGAGGTGCTGCCGAGAAAGCTGCTGCCCAGATAGTAGCTGGAAAGGTAAAGCGCCGAGACCAGGCCACGCCGTTCACCGGCGCGCGCGCCCACCCAGGCGCTGGCGATGGCGTGCGTGGCGAAGTAACCGACGGTAAACACGGCTAATCCACCAATGATGATGGCCAGGTGGCTATCGAGGGTCGCCAGCACGCCAATGGCCATGGCAGCGATCATGCCGCGCATGATGAGGCTGCGCCCGTAACGATCGGCCAGATGCCCCGCCAGTGCGGATGAAGCGCTGCCAACGGCGTAGAGCAAAAAGATGGCGCCGATCGCCGCCGGCTCCAGATCGTAGGGTGCGGCGCTAAGTCGGAAGCCGAGGTAGTTGTAGATACTCACGAAGGCGCCCATGATCAGAAAGGCGGTTGTGAATAACCAGGGTAGTCCCGGATCCTGGTAGATCTGGACGATGTCTCGCCAGAGAGCACCGGGCGCCATGGAGCGCGATTTGAAATGTTGCGCGGGTGGCAGCATTTTCCAGAACGCTAGGGTGCAGACGAGGCCGACAAGTGCAAGTGCCGCCAGTCCGAAATGCCAGCTGCTGAACTGGGTGACGAGGGCAGAGAGAAAGCGACCAAACATGCCGCCCAGCGCGTTACCGGCGATGTACATGCCCATGACACGACCACGTGCTTCGGGTGCAATTTCCTCGCCCAGGTAGGCCATGGCGGCGGCGGGTAGGGCGGCGATGCAGGCACCAACGCCGGCGCGGGATAGGATCAACCACTCGAAATCGGGTGCCAGCGCCGAGAGCGCGGCACAAAGGGTTGCGCCCAGCAACGCTGCTTTCATCAGCGGCGCACGGCCAAAGCGATCTGACAACAGGCTGAGAGGAATGAGCAGGATCGACAGCGTGAGTGCGCCCGCAGATACCGCCAGACTTGCCATGGTCGGCGATATGCCAAAGGTCTCGGTGAACTGCGGCAGAATCGGTTGCGTGCCGTAAAGCAGTGTGAAGCAGGCGAAGCCGCCAAGGTTCAAGGCCCAGTTCGCACGACGAAACGCCACGGTGCCAGGTTGCAGTTCAGTGTTGAGCCCCATGCGAACAGGATAACATTCGCCTATGTCCCTGATGACGTATCTTCCCAGTGCCCATCGATGGTTCCTCCGGCTTAGAATCGAGTCGGATGATGCCCCAACCATAGAAGAGATATCCCTATGAAAGACAGTTCGATCGACCGCAATGTGTTTGGCGAGCCTTTGGTGCCATGTTCTTTTGATCCCCTGACCGGATTTATGCGTGATGGCTGCTGTCGTTCGGAAAGCACGGATCAGGGCGAGCATTGGATCTGCGCGGTGATGACGGATGACTTTCTGGCATTTAGCCAACTGCGCGGGAATGATTTGTCGACCCCCAGACCGCAATGGCAGTTTCCCGGCTTGAAAGCAGGGGATCAGTGGTGCCTTTGCCTGAATCGGTGGCTGGAAGCGCTGGCCGAGGGGTGCGCGCCTTTGGTGGTGTTGGAAAGCACCCATCAGTGGGTGCTGGATCGGGTGAGCCTGGATGTTCTTAAGCGCTTTGAGGCACGTCCATAAGCGCCCATGTCGTTTTATGCAAATAGCATGACTTGTCGTGCGGGTTCGGTCTAGAATAGAGCACACTCAATGACCGTTTGAGGGAGCAACCCATGTCCGGATTTGATTTTGAAGATATGTTTGCCGCACAGCGTTCGGTCGTGAATGCGTTGGTGTCAGTCGGTAACACGGCCTTAGCCTCCGCCGAGCGAATGGCTGCGTTGAATCTGCACGCCGTGCGTGAAGCGATAGTCGATTTCGCCGAGGGTACGCAACGGATGCTGGCCGTGAAGTCGCCGCGCGATGCGGCGGTGCTGCACACTCAGCTGTCAAAGCCGCAAGTGGAGAAGAGTGTGCTGTATTCGCGCAGCCTCTACGAGTTGTCAACCGCCGCGCAGGAAGACGCCGTGCACCTGATTGAGTCCCAATACAGCAGCTTCATGGATTCGATGACCGCCTTGTCTAATCAGATCGCCAAGTCGACCCCGGCCGGGTCTGAGGTGGCGGTGGCTGCGATTCGCTCCACGATGAAGTCGGCCCACGAGGCCTTTGAGCGATTTAACGATGCCGTCATGCGTTTCACGGAAGTCGCCGAAGAGAGTGTGTCGACGATGGGTAATGCAACGGTCTCGGCGGCAACTGGCAAGACCGTGTCGAAGCGCCCATCTCGCAAAAAATGATCGGCATGGTGGTGCAAAAAAAGCCGGGTTATAACGAACCCGGCTTTTTTTCTCGCGCTGTGCCTCAAGATCAGTCGGTCAAACCGGCAAAGAGCGCGGTACTCAGATAACGTTCGCCGAACGACGGGATGATCACCGCAATCAGTTTGCCGGCATTTTCGGGGCGCTTGGCAACCTCGACGGCGGCCCACAGCGCGGCGCCCGACGAAATACCGACCAGCAGGCCTTCTTCTTTGGCGGCACGCTGTGCCGTAGCAAACGCATCCTCATTCTTGACGCGAACCACTTCGTCGATGATGCCGGTGTTCAGCACGTCCGGCACGAAGCCAGCGCCAATGCCCTGAATCGGGTGCGGGCCCTTCTGGCCACCGGAAAGGACGGGCGAGGCATCCGGTTCGACGGCAATGGCCTTGAAGCCCGGTTTTTTGGCCTTGAGGACTTCGGCCACGCCGGTAATCGTGCCACCGGTGCCAACGCCAGCCACGACGATGTCGATCTGGCCGTCGGTATCACGCCAGAGCTCTTCGGCGGTCGTGTTGCGATGAATTTCCGGGTTAGCCGGATTCTTGAACTGCTGTGGCATAAAGTAGTTGGCGTTGGCGGCTGCGAGCTCTTCCGCTTTCTTGATGGCGCCACCCATGCCTTCCGGCCCGGGGGTCAGAATCAGTTCGGCGCCATAGGCGCGGAGCAGGGCGCGTCGTTCCTTCGACATGGTTTCTGGCATGGTCAGCACCAGCTTATAGCCGCGGGCGGCGCACACGAAGGCCAGCGCAATACCGGTGTTGCCGCTGGTCGGTTCAACGATCACGGTGTCCGGCTTGATTAGCCCGGCTTTTTCAGCGGCGTCGATCATGGCTACGCCAATGCGATCCTTGACGCTGTGCGACGGGTTGAAATATTCGAGTTTGGCGACGACGGTGGCTTTGACCCCATCGGTCAGGCGGTTCAGTCGAACGAGTGGCGTGTTGCCGATCAGGGCGGTGACGTCATTAGCGATACGCATAGGTAACCTCGGGTATGTCTATCAATGCAATGGGTTTAACAATGGCTTGAATAATGGGTTGATTATGCGTAAAGAACGCTTTTTGGCCTATATCCGTTTTTTATAAGCTTATGTCCCAAGCCGGTTTTGGTGGGAGTTGGCTTGCCACCGGTATAATTGCATAAACTGTTTAAGACGTCGGAGTCGGATTCATGTGCGGTATCGTCGCTGCGGTAGGTCGCAGAAACATCGTCGGTGTTTTGCTGGAAGGTCTGCGCAAGCTCGAGTACCGGGGTTACGACTCTGCCGGCGTCGCAATTCTCAATGGCAACGGTTTGGTGCGTGTCCGCTCCGCCGGCCGTGTCGCCGATCTGACTGCGGAGACCGAAAAACAGCAGCTCAGCGGTGAAACCGGTATCGCCCATACACGTTGGGCGACGCATGGCGCACCCTGCGAGCGCAACGCCCACCCGCATATTTCCAATGGGCTGGCGGTCGTTCATAACGGCATCATCGAGAACCACGAGGCACTGCGCAACGAGCTCAAAGCCGCCGGTTACGAATTCACCTCGGATACCGATACCGAAGTCATCGCCCACCTGGTGCACCAGAACCTGACCAGCGCGCCGGATCTGGTGACGGCGGTTCGCGCTGCTTGCACCCGCCTGATCGGCGCCTACGCCATTGGTGTCATTCAACAAGACAACCCGCATACCACCATCGTCGCCCGTGAGGGGTCGCCGCTGGTGTTGGGGCTGGCCGATGATGCCAACTATGCCGCGTCGGATACGGCCGCGCTGCTACAAGTCACCCGCCGCATGGTGTATCTGGAGAACGGCGATGTCGCGGTGCTGACACCGGATCGCATCAGCATCACCCGTCAGGACGGCACGCCCGTGTCTCGGGAAGAGACCGAATCGCAGCTCTCGGCCGATGCCGTCGAGCTCGGCCCTTACGCGCATTACATGCAGAAAGAAATCTTCGAGCAGCCCGGGGCCATCATCAACACCCTCGATATGTTGGGTAGTGCGCAGACCGTGCAGGCGGGTTGGTTCGGTGCGCAGGCCGAAGCGATCTTCAATAACATCGACCGCATCCTCATTCTGGCGTGCGGTACCAGTTACCATGCCGGTCTGACGGCACGCTACTGGCTGGAAGGGCTGGCCAAGTTGCCGACGACGGTTGAGGTTGCCAGCGAATATCGCTATCGCGACAGCGTGCCCGATCCTCGCACCTTGGTCATCGCCATTTCGCAATCCGGCGAAACCGCCGATACCCTGGCGGCGCTCAAGCATGCCCAGGATCTGGGGATGCCGCATGCGCTCGCGATTTGTAACGTGCCCGAATCGGCCATCATCCGTGCCTGTCCGCTGCGTTTTTTGACGCACGCCGGCCCAGAAATTGGTGTGGCTTCCACCAAAGCCTTTACGACGCAGCTAGCCGCGCTCTTCGTCTTGACCCTCGTGCTCGCCAAAGTCAAAGCCAGTATCAGCGCCGACAAACTGAGCAGCCTGGTCTCCGACCTGCGCCACCTGCCGGCGGCCATCACGTCCGTCCTTGAACTCGAACCCCAGATCAAAGACTGGGCGCAGCAGTTCGCCGATAAACACCATGCGCTCTTCCTGGGGCGTGGAGTGCACTACCCGATCGCCCTTGAGGGGGCGCTCAAGCTCAAAGAAATTACCTACATCCACGCCGAAGCCTATGCGGCAGGCGAACTCAAGCATGGCCCGTTGGCGCTCGTCGACAAGGACATGCCCGTCATCTCCGTGGCACCAAACAATCAGCTACTGGAAAAGCTCAAGAGCAACCTGCAGGAAGTCAAGGCGCGGGGCGGCGAACTCTTCGTACTGGCCGACGCGAATACGGGTTTTACATCCGAAGAGGGTGTCCACGTCATCACGGTGCCGGATCATGCCGGTAGCCTGTCGCCGATCGTGCACACGGTACCGCTACAGCTGCTGTCGTATCACACGGCACTGGCAAAGGGTACGGATGTGGATAAACCGCGTAACCTGGCGAAGAGTGTGACGGT